>CAZZZQ010000378.1:0-4238 GCA_964658405.1 uncultured Sphingomonas sp. | reverse complement strand
CTCTGCAACGGGCTACGGCAAGGCCAAGCCGGTTGCAGATAACGGAACGGCTGCCGGCCGCGCTCAGAACCGCCGCGTCAACCTTGTAGTCTCGGGCGATGCAATCGGCGTTCAGCAGAGCTCGCCGGACGCAACTCCTCAGCAGTAATACGATCAACCGAAGTCACGGCCGCACGAGATTCAATCGTGCGGCCGTCTTCTATTTTGGGTATAAGGAAGACATGAAAAACCTGGCAGGAACGATCGTACTGGTGACCGGTGCAAGCTCCGGAATTGGTGAGGCGACGGCGAAGGCATTCGCAGTTGCAGGCGCGAAGTTGCTGCTCTGCGCGCGCCGACTGGATAAGTTGAAGGAGCTTGAACCCGCGCTGCTTGAGGCCGGAGCGCAAGCGGTCCATAGCTTTGAGCTGGATGTTACGAAGCGGAGTGTCGTCGAGAGTGGCATCGGCGGGCTGCCGGCGGAGTGGGCAGCGATCGACGTTCTCGTGAATAACGCGGGACTGAGCCGCGGCCTGGGTAAGGTCTACGAGGATGATCCGGAGAACTGGGAGGAGATGATCGACACGAACGTCAAGGGCCTCCTGTACGTGACGCGCGCCGTTGTTCCGGGGATGGTGGAGCGGAAGAGCGGCCATGTGATCAGCCTTGGCTCGACCGCGGGCTATATGACCTATGCGGGCGGCACGGTCTACTGTGCGACCAAGGCAGCGGAGAAGGTGTTGAGTGAAGGCTTGAAGCTTGACCTGATGGGCACTCCCGTTCGCGTGACCTCAGTTGATCCGGGAATGGTCGAGACCGACTTCAGCAACGTGCGTTTTCGGGGAGATAAGGATAAGGCGGCGAAGGTCTACGCCAATCTCACGCCATTACAGGCCGAGGATATTGCGGACGCAATCATCTGGGCTGCATCTCGTCCGGCCCATGTCAACATTCATAACATTCTGCTGACGTCGATCGACCAGGCAAATTCGATGGTCGTCAATCGCAAGTCGTAGACGGATGGGCGGCGCCTACAGGTGGATCGCCCAGCCAAGCTCAACCAGCTTTTCTTCAATGTCCGCGAGGGCGTTGGTCAGAGCGGAGCGGCGGTGGGCACTTGAGGTCTTTTCGGAGAGAATGCGCTCCCGCTGCAGTTCAAGCGCCTGACGCTGGCGTCTCCGATCGGCCTCATCAAGGCTGATGTTGTTGGTCTTGACAGCCTTAGGGGTGGAAGCTTCGTTCTGCTGCTCTTCGACGGACTTGCTTTCCCAGCCTTTTGACATGACTTGATTCTACGCGACAGCTCTATGACTTCGCGAAAGAATGCAACCGTATCGCATCGCATCACGCAGGACAGGAGCTCTATGCAGGCATACCAGGTGAGTGAATTCGGAATTGAACAGCTTCAGCAGGTCGAGCGACCGATGCCCATCGTCGCGCCGGGAAGTGTGCTGATTCGCGTTCATGCGGTTTCGCTGAACTATCGCGATCTGCTGATGGTGAAGGGGGTTTACAACCCCAAGCTGGCTGAGCCACGCGTTCCATGCTCGGACGGGGCAGGGGAGATCGTCGCGGTTGGGGAAGGGGTGACTCGGGTTAAGGTTGGCGAACGTGTCTGCGGAATCTTCATGCAGCGCTGGATTGATGGTCCCTTGTCAGCGGAGAAGTCCAAGGCGGCGCTGGGCGGTGACGTCGACGGGATGCTGGCGGAGTACGTTTTGCTGTCTGAAGAGGGGGTCGTGAAGTTCCCGGAGCACCTCAGCTACGAGGAGGCAGCGACCCTGCCCTGTGCCGGAGTGACCGCGTGGAATGCCCTTCACCAGGCGGGCGAGACGCCGAACCCGATGGATCCGAGCGATAGGCTGCTGATCCAGGGAACGGGTGGTGTGTCGATCTTTGCGCTGCAGTTCGGCGGGTTGCTGGGTGCACGGGTGATTGGGACCTCCTCGAGTGACGAGAAGCTTGCGCGAGCCAAAGCCCTTGGCATGAGCGAAGGCTGCAACTACAGGGAGACGCCGAAGTGGTCGAAGTGGGCGACGGAGGTGACGGGCGGGCTCGGTGCAGGCCGCGTGGTCGAGGTGGGTGGCGCGGGGACGTTTGGCCAGTCGCTCCAAGCGGCGCGAGTCGGCGGAGTGGTCGCGCAGATCGGTGTCCTTTCAGGTGCCGTCACCTCCGATCCGATGGCGCTGACGCCGATCCTGCATAAGCAGCTTCGCGTTCAGGGAATCTATGTCGGCTCGAGGGAGTTATTCGAGGCGATGAACGAAACCATCAGCGCAGCCGGGCTGCGGCCGGTCGTGGACAAGGTCTTTCCGTTCTCGGAGGCACGCGAGGCGCTGGCGACGATGGAGTCCGGATCCCACTTTGGAAAGATCGTCATCCAGGTCGGATAGCGCTTGTTGATGAGGTCGACGGCACTGCTTTATGAGTGCCTATAATCGAGGCATTGGTGGGGGAAACAGGCGCGGTGATTGTCGAAATAGAAGGGCTGCAAAAGGTATACGACGGCAAGCAGCGCGTGGTCGCGGTCGACGGAATTGACCTGAGCGTACAGCCGGGAGAGCTCTTCGGCCTGCTGGGTCCGAACGGTGCGGGCAAGACGACGACTATCAGCATCTGCACGACGCGCGCGCTGCCGACCTCGGGTCGGGTCAGGATCGCCGGCGTCGACGTGGTGGCGAACCCTTCGCTGGCGCGTATCCACATCGGTGTGGTGCCGCAGTACAACACGCTCGACCGGGCGTGCACGATCTTCGAGAATATCCACTTTCACTGCATCTACTTCGGCTTCTCGCGTGCGGAGGCAAAGGTCCGGACCGACCAGCTGCTCGAGCAGTTTCACCTGACGGAGCGCGCCGGGGCGTACCCCTCGCAGCTCTCGGGCGGCCTGGCACAGCGCGTGCAGATTGCGCGGGCGATTGCGCATCGGCCGAAGGTGCTCTTCCTCGATGAGCCAAGCGCGGGCCTCGATCCGCAGAGCCGCATTGCCATGTGGGACGCCGTTCGCGGACTGCGCGAAGAGGGCATCACGGTCGTGCTGACGACGCACTATATGGAAGAAGCGGATGAGCTTTGCGACCGGGTCGCCATCATCGATCACGGCAAGATTCTCGTCGAGGATACGCCAGCGGCGCTGAAGGCGTCGATCGGAGCGCAGAAGATCTTCGAGCTTGAGCTGAACAGCAGGGAGAATCTGCCGACGCTTGAGAGCTCGCTGAAGCAGCTGCACGGCGTGAGCGGGGTCGAGGCCAAGCCGACCGGTCTGCGCGTCTTTGCGCATGGAGCCGATGGCCTGCTCGCCGAGATCGTCGGTGCTGCCAGCCCCTATGGCCTGCGCGACCTTACCATTACCGAGACCAGCCTGGAGACGGTGTTTATCCGGCTTACGGGCCGCGATCTTCGCGAGTAACTGCAGCATTTTGAGGAAGAGACGATGACGACCGCGACCACCATTCCGACGGGAACCACTCCCATCGCTGCTTCAAAGAGCGTGCAATACACCCGCGCCTTCGTCGGCCTCTTCGTGCGGGATCTCTATGTTCTGCGGCGGGAGCTTTTTCCGTTTGTGATTCGCGTCTGCATGAACCCGCTGCTCTTCCTCTTTGTGTTTACGTACGTCATTCCACATCTCAGTGGACCGGCGGCCTCGGCCAATCCAACCGCGTCGATGGGCAGCGGATCGGCCTTCAGCACGGTCCTGCTGCCGGGGCTGATGGCGGTTGCGATTATGTTCAGCGGAATTGCGGCGGTGGCGCTTCCACTTGCGCAGGACTTTGGCATTACCCGCGAGATCGACGATCGCGTGATGTGTCCGCTGCCCGTGGCGTTTGTCGCGATCGAGAAGATCGTCTTCTCGGCGATGCAGGGAGTCATTGCGGCGGGGATCGTCTTCCCGCTTGCGTATTATGTGCCGACGACGCACGCACATACGCATGTGTCGAGCTGGCTGTTTCTCGCGGTCGTGCTCATCCTGTCGACGCTCACGGCCGGTGCGCTTGGGCTGACGATCGGTACAGCGGTCAAGCCGCAGCAGATCGGGCTGATCTTCGGCGTGGTGGTCATTCCGATTACGTTTCTGGGCTGTGTCTACTACCCGTGGGCCGCGCTGACGCACATTCGCTGGCTGCAGGTGGGCGTGCTTGTGAACCCGATTGTTTATATGAGTGAGGGGCTGCGGGCTGCGCTTACGCCGAGCCTGCCGCACATGCCGCCGGTGATGATCGTGGCGATGCTGTCGGCGTTTCTGGTGCTGCTGACCT
>CAZZZQ010000377.1:0-4258 GCA_964658405.1 uncultured Sphingomonas sp. | reverse complement strand
GCACCCGACGTCACCGGCCCGAGCACCTCAGCGCCAATCTGCCAGAACTGCCGGTAGCGTCCCCGCTGCGGCCGCTCACGGCGAAACTGCGGCCCGATATAGAACAGCTTCTGCAGCTGCCCGGTGTCCCCCAGCTTGTGCTCGATATAGGAGCGGACGACGCCCGCCGTATTCTCCGGCCGCAGCGTCAGCGACTGGGCTTTCTCGGAGGCGGCGCGGGCGCGATCCTCCCACGTGTACATCTCCTTCGAGACGATATCCGTCTCCTCGCCGACACCGCGCGCAAACAGCTCGGTCGCCTCAAACAGCGGCGTGCGAATCTCGCCAAACCCATACCGCGCAAACACGCCACGGGCGACCGCCTCAACCCGGTTCCACAACTCCGTCTCCGGCGGCAGCAGATCGCGCGTACCCCGGACAGCCTTCAAAGTCCCTGACATAGTCTTCTAGTCTATCGAACCGGCGCACCGCCCTTACAGCGGCACACCGGTTCCATGCGTAGAGTGCTACGCTTTCGCAGCCACGCCGATCCCATTCAGCGCTTCGATCGCCTCTGCTGGAAGCTTCAGCGCCGCAGCCTGCAGGTTCTCCCGCAGATGCCCGACCGACGACGTTCCAGGAATCAACAGGATGTTCGGCGACCTGTGCAAAAGCCACGCCAGCGCCACCTGCATCGGGGTCGCGTGGAGCGACGCCGCGACCGAATCGAGCGCCGACGACTGCAGCGGCGTAAAGCCTCCGAGCGGGAAGAACGGCACATACGGGATGCCCTGCTGCGCCAGCGTCTCGATCAGCGAATCGTCGCTGCGATTGGCCACGTTATACAGGTTCTGCACGCAGACGACCTTCACGATCTTCTGCACATCGGCCACCTGGGTCGCCGTCACATTGCTCAGGCCGATGTGGCGGATCAGGCCCTGCTGTTGCAGCTCCGCCAGCACCGTGATCTGCTCAGCAAGCGAACCCTCGCCCGGCTCATGTCCGGCGCCCTGGCCCATGGTCCGGTAGTTCACCACGTCCAGCGCATCCAGCCCAAGGTTGCGGAGATTGTCGTGGACGCCGTCGATCAGCTCCTGCCGCGAGATCGCCGGCTGCCAGGAGCCGTCCGCCGGGCGCTTCGCCCCAAGCTTCGTCACGATTACCAGGCCCTCCGCGTACGGATGCAGCGCCTCCCTGATGATCTGGTTGGTCACATGCGGACCATAAAAGTCGCTCGTATCGATGTGATTGACGCCTGATTCAATCGCCTCACGCAGCACGGCAATCGCGGTGTCACGGTCGCGTGGCGGTCCAAATACATGCGGCCCGGCCAGCTGCATCGCACCGTAGCCCATGCGATGGACCGTCATTGAGGTGGTTGGAAAGGTAAAGCTGCCGCCAAGGTCTGTCTGCTTCGTCATAAAGTCTCCTCGTGCCTGATCTCTCCGATTAGATGAAGAAAGCTTCAGGTATAGACTTCGCATTTACAGGAGCGGCGAGGAGCTGCCCCAAGCTGTGTAGATCGCGCGCACGGGGGCATGAGGCCTGTTCGAGGCCGTTTTTACTGTGCTGAAGTTTCAGGTTTGCGATGTCGCCCTATAACCCGGCGTACCAGTCGTACCCCAGCTTGGTCCAGTAGTCGTCCGGCTTGTCGTCCGTATAGGCGATCAGCCCGATCCGTTTGATCTGCTTGTACCCGTACTTGATCGGCATGTGCAGCCGCAGCGGGGCGCCGTGGAACTGGCCCAGTGGCTCGCCGCCGATCTCCGTCACAAGCAGGCTCTGCGGATGCTGGCAGACGCGCAGATCGTAGCCGCAGTAGTAGTCCCCGTCGGGCGTCTCCATGTAGACGTACTTCGGCAGCTCGCCCTTCTCGTTCCGCTCCGGCGGATACTTCGCGATAAAGTCAGCCAGCCGGAAGCCGCCCCAGTGCACCACCTGGCTCCAGCCCTCGATGCACTTGAACTCCGTCACCAGCTCGCGATGCGGCAGCATGCGAACATCGTCCATCGTCAGCAGCAGCCCCGGCGTGCCCGGATCGAGCGTCGAATCGCTCTCGCCAGCCTCCTCCTGCCCGCGCGGCCGCTTCGTTCCCTCGGACTTCTTCAGCGCCGCGAACGCTGCGGCAAACGCCGGCGGCATCGCCTCCTTCTTCGGGTCGACCTTCGTGCTCGCCTCGACCCCGGACTCAGCCGACTTCGGCTTCTGGAACTGGTAGTCCCACGCCGTCACATCCTTCGTGTACTGCGGAAACTTCGCCGCATCCGCCACGCCCGTGACCTGCAGCCGATAGTTCTCCGGCGCGATGATCTCCTTCAAGCCGTAGTCGCCGTTCGTCCGCAGCGGGACGGCCTTCTCGACCGGAAAGGTCGGCGAAAGCCCGCGATCGTCGAAGACCGCCTTCGACACCTTCGCGTTGAAGTTGAGACTTTTGCGCAGCGGCTTCGGGATCAGCTGGTCGCCGTTGCTCTGATCGATCCAACGGTAGAACTCGTACCCGCCTGCCGCAGCGGCAGCCGCGATCAGGAAGCTGCGTCGCGTCCGCCGCCCCGACTGCTTGAGAACCTCTTCATCCGGCTTGATCGGCTCGCTCACCAGCTCCTCCGTTCCGCCTCGAGTGAGGGCTCTTCGACCGGCTTGATCTCGTACCCGCTGACCATCGACCGGAAGTTGTTCCATCCCGCCAGCACCACCTGTCCGACATGCACCAGGAAGAAGCCGCAGAAGCCCATCGTCAGCCAGAAGTGCTCCCACCGGGCCATCTCGTAGCCGCCCAGCAGCGTCGTGACGAAGTGGACCTGCGCCGGTTTGTAGATGGCGAGGCCGGTCACAAGGCTCCCCGCACCCATCAGGATCACCGTCGTATAGGCGATCTTCTGCGCGCCGTTGTACTTCTTCTGCGGCGGCAGACCCTTGCGCAGATGCAGATCGACCAGCGTCACCTGCATCGCCTCAACCAGCGACTTACGGTCCGGGATCATGAACTTCCACTCCTTCGAGATCGCGAGGAAGAGGACGTACAGCAGCCCGTTGATCGCAAAGAACCACATAAAGAAGAAGTGATAGCCGAGCCCGGTCGTTACACGGTACGGCGCATTCATCGCCTTCCAGAACCAGTCGGGAAAAAGCCGAACCAGCGTAAACGACCCAATCCCCACGCGGTAGACCTCGTGCGGATGTCCGGTCACCGGGCTGGAGTCGTTCCAGTAGATAAGCAACCCGCTCCAGATCATCGTGAACAGCAGGGGAAAGTTGATCCAGTGCATCCAGCGGATGGCAAGCGGATGCTTCCGCTCCAGCCGAATCGTCGGCTCTGAAACTACCTCGGGAGCAGCGGGCTCCGGCGGCGGCTCTACGATCGCAGGTTCCACGGCACGGACCGGCGGCTCTACAGGAAGCTCGTCAACGACCGCAGGTGTCAGGGCCTGCCCATCGGCAGACACCTCTTCCGCGGGTTCTACCGGGACATCGATCTTCGGGGCCTGAATCTCATCGTGCATACCTTGCCCTGATTTCGTGCGCCGCCGGAATGCTCAGAGCATCGTGGATACCACTCTACCGCAGCGTCACCCGGACCGATACTTTTTCACTGTCAATAAACGTGATCTCGCGATTCGACATCTGCGCACGCGACGCACCCGGCAGCGGAGCGGTCGGTGCATGGTCAGCCTGGGAGAGGCACACCAGACCCTGCAGGCAGCGCAGCTCCACCGGAACCCCGGGGATGCCGTTCCAGTTCTGCACCAGGTACTCCTCGATATGCAGACCGGTGCCGAACTGCACCAGCACATCGTTCGAGTAGTTGATATAGACCTGTGAGCCCTCCTGCTTCACCCCGTCTTCGTAGACAACGCCAAGCGGGTCACGCAGGTAGATCCGTTCACGGTGTACCGCCACAAATACAGCAAACCCTAATGCAATCAACAGGAAAACAGTCTTCATCCAGATCCCTCACGTCTTACGGATCGTATCGCATCGAGGCAAGCTCTGGCTCGAACGTCGCCGCCTGGCCGCGCTACTTCTTCTCTTCGTGATACTCCTGCTCGGTGTTGATCCCCCACAGCGCAGCCTTGTCCACGTGCCCGGCGATGATTCCGTCGACCGCCGTCATCGCCGTCAACATGCTGTGGTCCTGGTTGTTGTACTTATGCATCCCGTTGCGTCCGACCAGGAAGAGGTTCTCAAACCGGTCCGTCCAGGCCCGCAGCTCGTCGAAGCGGTCATACGTCCCAAAGTAGGCCGGGTAGGTCTTCGGGACCCGCACCACGTGCCCGTCGAG
>CAZZZQ010000376.1:0-4317 GCA_964658405.1 uncultured Sphingomonas sp. | reverse complement strand
CGAAGGAGCTGATCGCCAGGTTCAGCTTCATGATGTCGTAGAAGACGCCATAGCTGCCGAAGACCTTCATCTTGCCGTCCTGGAAGACGTCCCATGCTGCACCCAGCCGCGGTGCAACCTTGTCCGTCCAGTTGAAGTTGATCGGTTTTGCCGGAGCACCGTTTCCGGTCGCCTCTCCCGGCAGAAACTCCTTGTCGAACCGGATGCCGAGGTCGAGCGTCAGTCCATGACCGACCGTCCAGGAGTCCTGCGCAAACAGGCCGTGGTTATAGCTGATCGCCTGGCCCTTCGATCCAAAGTCCTGCACCGTGATGTAGCCAAACTGACCCTGGCAGATTGGGTTGCCATTGGAATCGACGCCGGTATTATTAGCGGTCGAGACCGCTGCGCAGTTCGCCTGACCCACCGACGTGACCGGCTGATAGTTGGTTGTACCCAGGCTGTTTCCAACAAACATCTCGACATACGGCTCGTTCCAATGCTGGTCGAGGATGTTCGAGAGCCGGTTCAGCTGGTAGCCGAACTTGAAGTTGTGGGTGCCTGCCCATCCGCTTTTGTACCAGGCGACCGCCTGATCCAGCTGGATAGCCTTGTTCGAGTTGTAGCCGGTGAAGTTCTGGTCGGCCGGAGCGTTATAGTATCCCGCAGACTGCTGCAGCGACGCCGGCAAAGGAGCGCCCGTCGTATCCGTCGCGCCCAGGCCGCTGGTCTGCCAGTCGTAGAGAACGCCGGTCGTCGGGAAGCCGAAGTCGTGATAGTTCTCGAAGTAATAGCCGAAGCGTGTGGTCGAGACGATGTGCTGCGTGACCGTAATATCAGCACCTGTGTTGACGGTCATATTGGGAGCGTCGTAGCCCAGGTCATGCGAGAAGGCGAACGCCGGGACGCCCGTGCTCTGGCAGGGATTGCTCGCCGAGGTCGCCGCTCCGAAGCAGCCGGTGCTGGAGTTGAAGAGCCCGTTCGTGGAGTCATTGAAAGGCAGATTTTGCCCATGCTGCCGCTGCAACTGGTAGAGCCACGACCCGAAGACCCGGATGTTGTTCGTCACGTTCGCATCCACCCGTGCGGTCGTGTAGTACGTCTGCGTGTTGCGGCTGAAGGGTGTAACGCCGCCATTGGTCGGGCCGTAGTTGACCTTGCGCTCCTCCTGTGTGAACTCAGGATTGAAGGCGACAAACCCGTAGATCTTGTCGCGGAAGCGCGGGAACATCGGCAGCAGCGGGCCGCCAAAGGTGAATCCAGGAAAGACGTCGCTGCTCTTCGGCTTCACCGGCTGGTAGCTCTGATAGGCCGGATCGACAAAGAAGCCGGAGGCCTGCGTGCTCCCGGGGTCGAGCGGGTTGTAGCGCGAGGTGGCGTTCGGGCTGCCGTCCATCGCCTGGTTCTCAAACTGCGCGAAGACGGAGCCGTGATAATGCGACGTTCCCTTCTTCATAATGACGTTGACGACGCCGCCGAGCGAGCCGCCATGCTCTGCTTCGATCCCGGAGCTCTTGATCTGCACCTCCTGGATGAAGTCGAACGGAACATTGGTATGGGAGTAACCGCCGATGAGGTTTGCCGTCGCCTGTCCTTCGACCAGGTAGGAGTTCTCAGAGTCTGATCCGCCGGCCACCGAGTAGCCGTAAGGATTGCCGTTGCTTCCATTGCCGGGCGAGGTACTCCCGCTTCCGTTCGTAGTCGTGTTTCCCATCAGCGGCTCATTACGGGCGGATGGAGCAAACTGGATCACCGACTGATAGGAACGGCCATGCGGCACATCCTGGATCACATCCTGCGTGATGTTCGTCAGCGTTGTCACCGTCGTCACGTCGATCGGCGGGGCTTCCGCGCTTACCTCCACGACCGTCGTCTCAGAGCCGACCGTAAGCGTAAGGTCGACGCTCGGCGCATGACCCACCTCGAGCACAACGCCGGCACGCTTCAACTCTGAAAACCCCTTGGCTGACGCCGTGATGACATACGATCCGGGAGGGAGATTGGCGAAGTGGTAGTAACCCTTACCGTCGGTCTCGGTTGTCTTACCACCTGGTAGCGTCGGGGTCTCGACCCGAACCTTTGCATGGCCAATGACCGCGCCACTTGCATCCTTGACAGTGCCTGCAAACGATCCGGTGGTCTCCTGCGCACAGGCAGCCGGGACACACGTTGAAAGGGAGACAAAGCCCATAACAAGGCTCAGGCCGAGTACGGTAGAACGCAGGATTGTATTCATGCCAGCGGTATTGCAATTACCAGGCCAATGCGGCAGCGCAGGTTAACCGACGTCTAATGAAAAGGATACTGTTGACCCACTCCGCGCCGCCCTTATGGCTTTGCGGAATCGAAACCGGGCTCATCTGAGACCTCGAAAATTGCTGGTCTACAAAACCCGCTCTTGGGATCGAAAGTTGCGAAAAATTAATAGAGGCGATCGTTAAAAGTGTTAAGCAGGCAAACAAGGATCACCTTTGGCCTCATTTCCCCCCAGAGACGTGGTCAAACCACCAGATACTTGATTTCATATCGAATTCGCGTCTATCTACAAAAATAGAGACGGCACCTCGTGTTCGCTACCGGAATCAAACCTGCGCCACGCACGCGGACAGTGCCAAAGCCGCACCCAGCCGCTCCTCTTGCTCGCGCCCATCTTGTCTTCCTCTACTTCAGAGACTCCGGCATTCGGCACGACGGCAGAGTCTGCCATTGGCCGTCGATAGCCTGCATGCAGCAGTTCCAGTCGCCCTGGGCCGGAGTGAGCGCTGCCCGGCACAAAGCGAAGCCTGATCGCACATGCCTTGCCCTGGCGCTCTGGCTCGAAGTGAGTTTCGTAACGGCCTGATTCCGGCCCTCCAGCCTCTATAATGGAGGGTGACTATGGCTGACGATCTGTTCCCTGAAGACCCGAAAAACCCCGAAGTTCCCTCTCCGCAGGACGCGAACTCCAACAATCCGCCGCCCGCAGGCTCTCCTCCCGATGGTCCGAACACCGTCCAGGGCCGCGGCGCCGCAGTCATGCTCTCGATCAATATCGAAGACGAGATGCGCCGGTCGTACCTCGACTACTCGATGTCGGTCATCATCGGGCGTGCACTCCCCGACGTTCGCGACGGCCTGAAGCCCGTGCATCGCCGCATCCTGTATGGCATGCAGGAGATGGGTCTCCAGTTCAACAAGAAGTACACCAAGTCGGCCAAGGTCGTCGGCCACGTCATGGGCAACTACCATCCCCACGGCGACTCCGCGATCTACGACACCATGGTTCGGCTCGCACAGCCCTTCTCGCTCCGCTACCCCATGGTCGATGGCCAGGGTAACTTCGGCTCCGTCGACGGCGATCCACCGGCCGCGATGCGCTACACCGAGTCCCGCCTGACCCGCATCGCCGGCGAAATGCTCGCCGATATCGACTCCGACACCGTCGACTTCACCCCGAACTACGACGAATCGACACTCGAGCCCTCCGTCCTCCCGGCCCGCATCCCGAACCTCATCGTCAACGGCAGCTCCGGCATTGCCGTCGGCATGGCGACCAACATCCCGCCGCACAACCTCACCGAGGTTGTAAACGCCGCGATTGCGCTGATCTCGAAGTCCCCGCAGGACACCACCTCCGACCTCGCCCTTGTGCTCCAGCACGTCCAGGGTCCGGACTTCCCCACCGGCGGCTACCTCTTCGGCCGCACCAACATCCCCGGAGCCTACGCCACCGGCCGTGGCCGCTTCATGATGCGCGCCAAGTGTGCGATCGAGAACATCTCCGGCGGCCGCCAGGCGATCATCGTCACCGAGATCCCCTACCAGGTCAACAAGTCCCGCCTGATCGAGCGCATCGCCGAGCTCGTCAACGAGGGCGTCATCACCGATATCGCCCGCGATGAGTTCCGCGACGAGTCCGACCGCGACGGCATGCGCATCGTCATCGGCCTCAAGCGCGGAGCCGAGCACCAGATCGTGCTCAACCAGCTCCACAAGCACACCCAGCTGCAGGAGTCCTTCTCGATGATCTTCCTGGCCGTCCACAACGGTCAGCCGAAGGAGCTTCCGCTCGACAAGGCGATCCGCGCCTTCCTCGATCACCGCATCGAGGTCGTCCGCCGCCGCACCGCATTTCTGCTGTCGAAGGCCCGCGACCGCGAGCACATCCTGCTCGGCTACCAGATCGCGCTCGATCACCTCGACAACGTCATCAAGATCATCCGCCAGTCCGGCAGCCGGCCCGAGGCACGCGAGCGCCTCTACTCCTACTTCTCCGGCAAGACCATCAACCTGCGCGGGACCGAGCTGGCCGGCGTCACCCTCGACCCCAGCCGTTACAACGTCGATCTGACCTTCTCG
>CAZZZQ010000375.1:0-4324 GCA_964658405.1 uncultured Sphingomonas sp. | reverse complement strand
TCCACGGGCGGGTATGCAGCGTTCCCGCGTTGCGCGCCGGATCAGACTTGTCGGTGCCGTACTCGTAGAAGTTGTTGTAGTGCGTCGCCTTGGTCAACGGCGTCTGCTGGTCGGGGACGGTGTACTTGCTGTCGACCACCTTTAGCTTCTCGTCCGCGTAGGCGGTGGTCGCCGGATTGACGAGGCCGGGCAGGCGGCTGGCGGCGATCGACCCTGCACCGAGCAGGGCGGCCCCGGTAAGGAAGTTACGGCGATTCAGAAAGGCATCCTTCGGTGTGATCTCGGAGGAGCGAATGTCGTCAGACTTGCGAATCAGCATGGGGTAATCCTTCTCTTCGTGCGGGGCAGCAGTCGTTCGAGCCGCTTAGCTTAGACGTTACAGAGGATGCGTTGGATGGGGCAAGCCGGGGCGGGCAATTCGCTTGCGCACCATGTAAATTGTGGTCCCGATGAGGATCAGGATGGCGGCGAGGATCAACTCGCGCTCAAAGTTCGGGCGGGAGAGCAGGATGAAGGTGAAGCCAATGAGGGCGGCGAGCGGGGGCAGCGGGTAGAGCCAGAGCCGGAAGGGGCGCGGCAGATCGGGCTGGGTCCGCCGAAGGTACAGAACGCCGACGTGTTGCATGAGGAACTGGAGCAGGATTCGGAGGACGACCAAGGCCGCGATCACGTCCTTGAGCGAGAAGAAGCAGAAGACGATGGCCGCTCCGCCGAGGGTGAGGAGCGAGACGTGGGGGAAGTTCTTGGTCGGGTGCAGGCGGCCAAAGGCACGAAAGTAGTTGCCATCCCGTGCGGCGGCGTACGGGATCCGCGAGTAGCCGAGGAGCAGCGAGAAGACGCTGGCGAAGGCGGTGAGCATGACCAGGACGGCGGCGACCCTGCCCAGGATCGGACCCAGGTGCGGGCCGTAGGCTGTCTCCATGAACAGGGCGATGATGGCGCGCCGGGCCTCCAGATTCTGCGCCCCGAGCAGCGGCTGCCAAGGCAGGACGGCGAGAACTGTGATGTTCATCAGCAGGTAGATCGCGGCGACGCAGGCGATGGAGATCAGGATGGCGCGAGGGATGGTGCGGGCCGGGTCCTTCACCTCACCGCCGAGGAAGGTGATGTTGTAGTAGCCCCAGTAGTCGTAGGTGGCGATCAGCATGGCCGCGCCGAGGCCGGTGAAGAAGGCCGGCCTGAGCGTAAAGGCGCCGGGTGGGAAGGTAAAGGCCTGGCTCCAGTGGGCATGGAGGACGCCGGTTACGAGGATCCAAGCGATCGTGGCGAGGACGACGGCGCTCATCAGCAGTGAGAGGCGCTGGATGCCGGCGAGCTTCCGGTAGAGGAGGAAGACTGCGACAAGGATCGTGGCGATGGCGACGGCGGTCGCGGGACCGACGGAGATGGCCGCGCTGTAGCTGGCGAAGTGGAGCGTGTGGGTAAGGGTGTGGCCTGCGAGCGAAGGGAAGAGGTAGGTCGCGTACTGGCTAAGGCCGATGCAGCCGGAGGCGACCGAGAGCGGGGCGGAGAAGGTCAGTTGGAAGATGAAGAGGAAGGCGAGGAAGCGGCCGGTCCCTCCGGGAAAGATGCGCCGCAGGAACTCATAGGAGCCCCCGG
Organism: uncultured Sphingomonas sp.; assembly: GCA_964658405.1. GTDB lineage: Bacteria > Acidobacteriota > Terriglobia > Terriglobales > Acidobacteriaceae > Edaphobacter. The sequence goes on along the minus strand of CAZZZQ010000375.1, from coordinate 2,725 downwards.
CGTGGGGCATGGCGGCGCCGAGCTCCGCCCAGACCAGGCCGTCGCAGAGGGCGAGGAGCGCCCCGAAGATCCAGCCGAGCATCGCCTGGGGTCCGCCCATGGCGGCGAGGATCAGGGGCAGCGTGATGAAGGGGCCGACGCCGATCATGTCGAGCATGTTGAGCGCGACGGCTCCCCGGAGCGTCAGGGTTCGAGCGAGCGTGGGGGACGGGTTGGCGTTCAAGGAGGCGATTGGTTGAGTGTATCGGTTGATGTGAGAGATTAACTGCAATGGACACTTTCCGTGGATTTCTACAGACGGCTGCGCTACTGGCCGCGGGTGCAGCGGTGGCTGCGGGACAGACGACGGCTGACTCCGCCATCAAGGATCCGGCAAACCTGGCTGCCGAGCGGGTCAAGGCAGCGGTGACGGTGCGGCAGGTCTCGGCCGACCAGGGTGCGGGAGCGTTGTGGCTAAGCCTGACACGGCTCCGGACGAGGGCCAGCCTGATGATGATCGTCGCGCATCCGGACGATGAGGACGGCGGAATGCTGACCTACGAGTCGCGCGGCAAGGGCGTCCACACGGCCATGCTGACGCTGACGCGCGGCGAGGGCGGACAGAACATCATGTCCGGCGACTTCAACGACGCGCTTGGATTGGTGCGGACGCAGGAGCTGCTGGCGGCGGACCGGTATATGGGGGTCGACCAGTTCTGGGGGACGGAGATCGACTTTGGCTTCTCGAAGACCAAGGAGGAGGCGTTCACCAACTGGGGCCATGACCGTGTGCTCTACGACGCGGTGCGGGCGGTGCGGCTGTATCGGCCGCTGGTCCTGACGGCGGTCTTTGTGGGCGGCGTGACGGACGGACACGGGCAGCACCAGGTCTCGGGCGAGATCGCGCAGGAGGCCTTTGAAAAGGCGGGCGATCCGAAGGTCTTTCCTGAGATGGGGCTGGAGCCGTGGACGCCGTTGAAGGTCTACGCGCGGGCGCCGTTCTACTCGGTCTCGGAAAAAGGACTGTACGACTACGCGACAGGCAAGTACACGCCGGCGCGCTTCTATAACTACGTCACCAAGCAGACGACGACAACGGCCCCGGCGGCCAACGTTAATATTCCGGAGGGAACGTACAGCCCGGTGCTGGGAATGAGCTACCTGCAGTTTGCCCGGATCGGGCTGGGGCTGCAGAAGACTCAGAACGGCGGGATGGGGATCCCGGTGGGCGGCCAGTTTGACGTGCCGTATCACCGGTATGGCTCGCGGGTAAAGACGACGGACGACGAGACGAGCTTCTTTGACGGCGTTGACGTTTCGCTGGTTGGGATCGCTTCGCTGGCCCCGTCGGAGACGACCTTTCTGCGGCAGGACCTGGGAAAGATCGATGCCCTGCTGCAGGAGGCTGCCGGCAAGTTTTCGGTGGAGCATCCGGAGGCCATCGCTCCCCTTTTGAAGGACGGGATGCAGGCTACGGCGGCCCTGATCGTAAAGATCGAGGCGAGCAGGCTTCCGACGCGGGAGCGATTCGACGTGCTGCATGAGCTGCGCGTGAAACGTGTCCAGTTCAACCAGGCGCTGGTTGAGGCGCTGGGGCTGAGTCTTCGGGCGCAGGTGGCTCCAGAGCGCGAGCCAACGGGGCCGTTTGCACGCTTTCAGGATGCGGCAGATACGTTTGTTTCGGCGGTGCCGGGGCAGAAGCTTGCAGTGCAGGTTCAGGTTGTCGATGGACGTGGCGGGCCGCTGACGGTTGAGGCCAGTGAGATCGACGCGGCTGGTGGAACGCGGTATCCTGGCAAGCCGGGGGCGGCGCTCTCGCCGGACAAGACGTTTGTGGATCGGATCCCAGTCGCGATTCCTGAGGACAGCCCGGTCACGCGGACGCCCTTTGTGCAGCCGAACGTCGAGCAGTCCTTCTATAACGTTGCCGATCCGGCGATGCGGAATGCTTCCCTGCCCCTGCCTCCGCTGACGGCGGCGGTCCGCGTGAACTATGACGGCGCGGCGGTTGAGCTGAAGCAGGTCGTCCAGACGGCGCACCGTGTGACCGGCCAGGGAACGGTCTATGAGCCGCTCGTGATCGTCCCGGCGATCTCGGTTGCAGTGTCGCCTGCGGCGGGGATCGTTCTCCTGTCGGAGAAGAGCTTTCTGCTGACGGCGCAGGTTCGCAGCAACGTCAAGGGACGTGCTGCCGGGACGGTGCACCTTGAGCTGCCGAAGGGTTGGCATGCGACGCCGGAGCAGGCGGAGTTTGCACTGGCCAAGGATGGCGACATGGTCAAGCTGGCGTTTACCGTGACGCCGGAGCACCTGGCAGAGCGCGGCTACACAATGACGGCGGTGGCAGAGTACGGCGGCAAGACCTATCGCGAGGGCTACAGCACGGTCGGCTATGCGGGGCTGCTGCCGGCGAATCTGTACCGGCCGGCGAGCTATATGGCTCGCGGCGTGGATGTAAAGGTCGCGCCGGGGCTGAAGATTGGCTACCTGCCGGGCACCGGCGATGAGGTTGCTGCGTCGCTTGAGAATCTCTGCATCCCGGTGACGACCCTGAGCGTGGCGGATGTTCTGGCTGGGAGGCTGGCTGGCTACGATGCTGTCGTGCTGGGGGTTCGGGCGTATGCGGCTCATCCAGATCTGCCCGCGGCGACCAGCCAGCTGCTGGCGTATGCGAAGGCGGGCGGCGTCGTGATCGTGCAGTACAACAGCGGCCAGTATGACCATGACTTTGGGCCGTATCCGTACA
>CAZZZQ010000374.1:819-4332 GCA_964658405.1 uncultured Sphingomonas sp. | reverse complement strand
TTCTCCGTCAGGAACGGCTCCTCCCGCAGAATCAGCCGCAGCTGCAGCACCCCGATCAGCACGATCGCAAACACCGCTCCACTCTCCGGCATCAGCAGCGCCAGCGCCAGCGTATGCAGCCACGTCCCCACGTACAGCGGATTGCGCACAAACCGATACGGCCCGTCCGCCATCACGGCATCGCCATGCATCGCCCCATCCTGCACGACCCCGGCGCCAAGATAAGCCGTCCCCCACGTCCGCAGCCACGCCCCCGCCACCGCCATCACAATGCCGAAGATCAGCAGCGTAATCGTGCTCGCCGAGAAGCTCATCCAGCCCTGCCGCGCCGGCCACGCCGCCACCCCAAGCCACGTGCTCGTCCCCGTCGTATCCACCGGAACCAGCAGGTTCCACGGAGCCCAGAATCCAAGCCCATAGATCAAGGCATGCAGCAGGTAGCGAAGCCGGTATTCAACAGCAGTAGCCTTCATTCCAGTTCCCAATCAACCCTTCGCGTGGACGCTCGTCCCGTCCCTACAGACGTGGACTCGTCTCGTCCTTGTAGACTACGCCCGACTTCATCACGAAGTTGACGTGCTGCAAAATCTTGACGTCTTTCAGCGGGTCACCATCAACCGCGATAAGATCCGCCCACTTCCCCACCTCGAGCGTCCCCGCACGATCCGTCCACCCCATCAGGTCCGCCGCATTGATCGTCCCGGTCTGGATCCCGGCCAGCGGCGACATCCCGTACTGGTTCACATACACATCCACCTCGTGCGCATTCAGACCATGCGGATACACCGCCGCATCCGTCCCCAGCGCCACCTTCACACCGGCCGCAATCGCCTTCTTGTGGTTCACCTTCATCGCCGCCCCGACGTCGATCATCTTCTGCTTGTAGAAGTCCGGCAGGTTCCCATACTCACGCATCCAGTCGATCAAATACGCGGTCGGAACCAGGTACGTCCCCTTCTTCTTCATCAGCGCAATATCGGCATCGTCGATATACGATCCATGCTCGATCGAATCGACTCCCGCCTCGACCGCATACAGAATTCCCTGCGCTCCATGCGCATGCGCCGCCACCTTGCGGCCCAGCCGATGCGCATCCGCCACCAGCGCCTGCAGCTCTTCGAGCGTGTACTGGCTCGCCTGCGGATCGTCGCCCTTCGACAGCACCCCGCCCGTCGAACAGACCTTGATCACATCCGCGCCGTACTTGATATTCTGCCGCACCTTCTGCTGCACTGCAGCCACACCATCCGCCACGCCCTCACCCTTCATGTGGTATTCAAACGGCAGCAGGTTGTCATCGCAGTGTCCGCCCGTGATCCCCAGCGCCGGCCCCGACACCTGCATATGCGGCCCCGGAACATGCCCCGCATTCACCTCGTCCCGCAGCGCCACATCGGCATAATCCCCCGCGCCCACATTGCGGATCGACGTGAAGCCGGCCTCAAGCGTGACCTTCGCATTCTCGACCCCGATGATCCCTTCCTTCGCCGGAGTCATCGTCAGCTCGAAGTAGGGATCGAAGTTATTCGCACCCGTGATATGCGTATGCACATCGATCAACCCCGGCATCACCGTGTACTTCGTCAGGTCAATTACTTTATCCCCGGGCTGCGCTGGAGTAGAGGCCGTCGAAGCAATCCCGATGATCCGATCCTTCGCCACAATAATCGTCTGTGCCGCCGGCTCCGCACCCGTCTTCACATCCAGCAGATGCCCGGTCCGAACCAGCGTCCGCTGCACAGGAGCCGTAGAGGCAGCCGCAGCCACAACCTGCGCCGAAGCAGTCGCAATGTGTAACAGCGAAAAACACATACCAAATCCAACAAAGCGCAGCTTGCCCATGAAGTCGTTCTCCTCGAGAAAATAAGTGCTTGGAGCGCCAGCAATTCCGTTGTCCGTGTGTCTGTAACTGTATTACGGATCTCTACGAATCGCTCGCAACCATGCAACTTTCTTATGGGTCATTCCCGAAGCGAGTCTGCGGTTGCACGCAGCACTCCCGGCCCGGCAAGCCCACCGCCAGCCAAAAGCGAGCCATTAGCTCTTAGCTTCTAGCCCTTAGCTCAAACGCAAATGGAACCAAACCGAACCGAACCAGGACAAATTCAAACCGCTACAAAACTGTCATCCTGAGCGAAGTCGAAGGACCTGCGGTTGCACTCTCTCGAATCACCACAAGCGCCCGGGTAGCCCATCCTTGCAGCCCCACCGCAAGCGTGGGTCCACACAAATCCAAACCTTAGCCTTCAGCCCTTAGCTAAAAACTAGAAGCTAGCCCCTCAGCTTCTCTCCATATCCAGAGCATTCAAAATCGCATCAAAGTCTTCGACCCCGGAGTACCCAATAATCACACGGCCCCGGCCATTCTTATCCTCAATCTGAACCTTCAGCCCCAACGACCTCCGCAGCCGGTCCTCCGCATCCTTTACATTCGGGTCCTGCGGAACAACATCCTTCGCCGCACCCTCCTTCAGCTCCGGATTCAGCAGCCCCTGCACATACGACTCCGTCTGCCGAACCGACATCGACAGTGCCACCACCTTCTGGGTCGCAGCCGTAATCCGCTCCGACTCCTCAAGCGCCAGCAGCGCACGCGCATGCCCAAAGGTCAGAACGCCCGCCTCTACCTTCTCCTGCACCTCCTGCGGCAGCTTTAGCAGCCGCAGAAAGTTCGCCACGCTCGCCCGGTCTTTGCCCGTCCGCAATGCCATCTGCTCCTGCGTCATTTGGTAGTCGCGCGACAGCCGCCGATACGCCCGGGCCTGCTCCATCGGGTTCAGGTCCGCCCGCTGCAGGTTCTCGACGATCGTCATCTCCAGCGCCTGCACATCCGTCGCCTCGCGCACAATCGCCGGAATCGTAGCCTTGCCCGCGTCGAACGACGCCAGCCAGCGCCGCTCGCCCATGATCAACTGATAGCGCCCGCCAGGCAGCGCCTTCACCACGATCGGCTGCACCACGCCGTTCGCCGTAATCGACTGCGTCAGCTCCTTCAGCTTCTCAGGGTCAAAGTGCGTGCGGGTCTGCTGCGGGTTGCGATCAATCTGGTCAAGCGCAATCTCGAGCGGTCTCCCCCACTCCACCCTCGGCGCAACCGGCGGCGCAGGCTCTGCAACTGCCTGGATCCGCATCGGTGGAAGCAGCGACTCAAGCCCCTTACCCAGGGCGCGACGTTTTGGATCCGGTGCTGAAGTCATAGTATGTAACCCTATCTGTTACGAACTTTAAACATGTAACAACTATTGGAACAATTATTTGGAGTACGGCCAGAAGCGCACACCGCGCTTCTCCTTCGGCTTCTTCAACGCCTCAGCCGCCTCGATCGCCCGCTTCTTCGCCTCCGGGCTTTCAATCTTGTTCCGCTGCAGCAGCTCCTCGGCCAGCGCCCGGTACGCCTCCGCCCCGCGCGACCGTGCGTCATAAAGCGCCACCGGCCGGCCATGGCTCGGAGCCTCCGCCAAACGAATGTTCCGCGGAATATTCGTCTTGAACAGCTTCTCCCCAAAGAACGCG
>CAZZZQ010000374.1:0-809 GCA_964658405.1 uncultured Sphingomonas sp. | reverse complement strand
TCAGATTCTCCGTCACCTGCTGCGAAAGATTGGTGCGATCGTCATACATCGTCAGCACCACCCCTTCAAGCGCCAGCCCGCTATTAAACGCCTGCGCCACCCGGTCGAGCGTACTCATCAGCTCCGAGATTCCTTCGAGCGCAAAGTACTCCGCCTGCATCGGCACCAGCAACCCATCCGCCGCAACCAGCGAGTTCAGCGTCAACAAATCCAGCGCCGGCGGACAGTCCAGCAGAATAAACGGAAAGTCTTTGCGGATCGGCTCCAGCACGTCCCGCAGCCGATACTCCCGCCTCTCCTGCCCTACCAGCTCAAGATTGGCCCCGATCAGGTTCTTGCTGCCAGGAATCAGCTTGAGCGTAGGAATCTCCGTCTCCAGCATCGCCTCCGCCGCCGTCGTATTCCCCATTAGCAGGTCATAGATCGTCGGCTTCTCCTCCGCCTCGAGCTTCGCCCGCGAAAATCCAAGCCCGCCGGTCGTATTTGCCTGCGGGTCGCAGTCAATCAGTAGCGTCTCAAGCCCTTCCAGCGCAAGCGATGCAGCAAGGTTGATGGCGGTCGTCGTCTTGCCGACGCCACCCTTCTGATTCACGATGGCAAGGACCTTCGATTTAGGGAGCTCTGTTTCCGGCGTAGAGTGCATGAGTCTTCGAGACTACCGCCCCCAACCCTCCCCCCGCAATAACATCCACACCCGAAAGTCCCACCCGCTGTGGAGAAGATGTGGATCACTAGACATTCCACAATGTTCCACGTGGAACATCCACCCAAACACTGCCATCCTGAACAAACTCGAAGACCCGCGGATC
>CAZZZQ010000373.1:0-4346 GCA_964658405.1 uncultured Sphingomonas sp. | reverse complement strand
AAGCAGGAAGGCTTTTGGCAGAGATTCGTACTCAGCAAGTTTGGTTACTACCCATGGGAGTGCCGCTTCTGCAAGTCGTCTTTCCGACTCAAGAGTCGCGGCCACCGCAAGCATCTTGACAGTGGACGCGCCCCTCGCGACAGAGATTCGATTGCAGCAGACTGAGGGTTGAACGCCCCAAACGCCTATGTTCCGGGCGATCCAAGGTCGAGCGCCTTCGCGGTACGCTCCTGAAGCGTCTCCCATCCGGGAAGCTCCTGGGATCCGGTAATGAGGCGCACACCGTCCTTCTCTCCCATGTAGGTCCAGGCCCACGACCAGAAGACAAAGAAGCGATTCTGAAAGCCGATCAGGAAGAAGATGTGGACGGCCAGCCAGGCGACCCAGGCCGGAAAGCCGCTCCAATGAGCCTTGAAGGGCCACTTGATATCTGCAACCGCGGCGGTTCGACCGATCGTGGCCATATCGCCCTTATCGAAGTAGCGGAAGCCCTTCTTCATGCCGATTCCTTCGCTGCCCCGGCTAAGACCGATGAGCATTCCGATCCGCTTTGCCGCGAAATCTCCCATCTGCATCGCCGGCTGCGCGACTCCGGGAATCTGCTTCCCATCCTGCATGACATGCGCGAGGTCTCCGCAGATGAAGATCTCCGGATGCCCTGCGGGGTTGAGGAACTCATCCACGATCACGCAGCCACGCTTATCGGTTTCGACCCCGAGCAGCTTGCCCAGGGGAGAGGCCTGGACGCCGGCGGCCCAGAGGGTTACCACGGCTTGAATCCGCTCTTCGCCAACCATCACGTATCCGGGCTTTACGTCAGTGACCTTGGTATTGGTCCGGAGCTTCACTCCGAGCGCTTCCAGCTGCCGGCACGCACTCTCCTGCAGATCTGGCGGATACGATCCCAGGATCTTCGGTGAACCCTCGAGGATCACGACCTGGGCCTTCGAGGGCTCGATGTGGCGAAAGTCCTTCGCCATATAAAGCTTCGCGATATCGCTGATGGCACCGGCAAGCTCCACGCCCGTCGGCCCGCCGCCGATCACGACAAAGTTCAGAATCGGATGCGATCCCGTCTCGAGCATCTGGCGCTCTGCAAGCTCAAATGCAAGCAGAACGCGCCGGCGAATCTCCGTGGCATCTTCTACGGTCTTCAATCCTGGAGCGAGGGGAGCCCAGTCATCTTTTCCGAAGTAGGAGTGCGTTGACCCGGTCGCTACGATCAGGTAGTCATACTCCAGCTGCGCGCCGGTCTTCAGATGTACGATCTTCCGGTTGTGGTCGAAGTCCACCGCCTCGTCCATGAGGACCTCGGCGTTCTTCTGATGGCTGAGCATGGAGCGGATAGGCTGAGCGATGTCCGCGGGAGAGAGCACCGCAAGCGCGACCTGGTAGAGGAGCGGCTGGAAGGTGTGATGGTTTCTGCGATCCACAACAGTCACGTCGACGTCGAGCTTCGCCAAACCCTGTGCGGCGTGAATCCCGCCAAATCCGCCGCCGAGAATGACGACCCGCTTCCGTACTCTGCCGTCCAAAGCTGCCGCTGCAACCGCCATAAGATCTATCTCCTTCTCATAAGAAGCTTTAATCCTATGATGCGGGAGGTCGACCACCGATGTTTTTTCGTTAAGAATGCTTTTGCAAGGTCAAGGAAAGCTCCCCGTTTGTCCCGGAGGTGACGACGACACTGGTCACCTCCGAACCCGCGGTCTGGAGTGGGAGAACAACCAGTGATCCCGTTCCATCCGTGATTGCGGTGGCTGTTGAGCTTGCGAGGACCGGAGCCGTTGGACATCGGCCCTGCGCGGGACAGTCTGCCGCCCACTGCCGAACCGCCTGGTAGATCAGCACTGTCGCCCCAACGACCGGGTTGCCGGACTGATCGGTGATCTGAAGGCTGAGTGGGGCGAGTGTGCCGGAGCTGTCGACGACCTGGTTGCCGCCCGCGACCAGCACCACCTGAAACTGCGAGGGGTCAACCCCAATAGCCAGGGAACTTGCGCAGATCGTTCCCCAGGCGCAGGCCAGAACCGTTGCCTGTGAGCCTCCTGCCAGGGGACCCGACTGCACGACCTGCCCGGTGGCGCCGGATCCGTCCGTCAGGGTGGTCAGAAGAGGGGTGAGCACTACTGCGCTTGATCCCCAGGTAACGACCACGCCGGGTGCAGTGACTCCCTGTTGCTGCGCTCTAGCCGTAAGCATCCAGCTTGCCGAGGCTCCAGCCGCCACATACATCGCAGTTGGGGCTATCTGCAGCGTCCGGATAAGCGGCACCGCGTTGAAGACGATGGCCTGTTCCTGACCCAGCCCGTCTGCCTGAACGGAGACCGTTCCCGGGACCAGAGGCGTGACCACGACCGCGGCCAGCCCGCTCGCATCTGTCGAGACCGTGCAGATCGCGCCGTTGCAGGATCCAGCACTCAGCACTGCATTCTTCGCTGTGAAGACGATCGACGCACCGACGACCGGAGTCGTCCCGTCAGGCTGGAAGGCCCGAACTGTGAACGCCTGGTCCGCCGGCAGACTGGCTGGAACGCCCTCTGCAGGCACTGAGAGAAGCTTCAACACGTAAACCGGGGCTGTGTAGAGGTACTGGAACGCTCCCGTCATCAGCGTTGCTCCACCGGTTGAAACGTCCGTTACGGCGACGTCGACCAAGGATGACGTGCCCGGCGGCACGTTGTAGAGCAGGGGCACGGTGGCCACGAGGGTAGTCGACGTCCAGCTTGAGACGGCTGCCACAACCCCGCCGATCGTGACAACATTTCCCGGGCGGAAGCCCATCCCGGTGAGAGTCACCTGCACTCCAGCACCACTGGCTCCGGGAACGATCGTATCCGCGTAGAGAATGCGTGCCTGGTAGGCAAAGTCCGGGCGACCGTCGCCGCGCTCGTCGGTCATCGCGATCCGAAAGGTGTCCGCGGCGGACCCGGTCTTCGCCGATACGGCCGTCATCCCGTTTACGCTGCTGTTCAGCGCGGTGGCCGCGATGGCGATGCTCGGCGCGGGACCCTGCGCATCGGCGGCGCTCCACACGCCAATCACCGGGCGCGCCTTGGTTGACGTGGCAATGCCCTGCTCGTCCTGGGCCGTGACCTCGACCGTCAGGCTCCGCAAGGCTCGAACAGGGAGCGAGGTCCAGGAGGTATGGCCGAAGTAACCGGGATGGGACGGGTTATTGCCGCACAACACCCCCGTCCACCACCCACCGGCGGAGGCTGCGACCGGTGCGCTCTCGGTCCCGTCGCTCGCCGAGCAGGTCGCCGCGGCGGTCGCGAGGGTGAGGTATGCAACGGCGTCGTAGGCGGCAGGAACACCGTTGACTCGAAAGTTGACGGTCGCGCCCGACGGGGTCACAGTCGAAGAGAGATAGGGAACCATTCCATACTCACCGGTATAGAGCGGGTTGATCGCCTCACTGTGCATCAGCAGGTCCTGAATCGTGTGGCCAGCCGGGATCGGAACGAAGCCAAAGCGGTAGCTGCCGCCCACATCGTAGTTTGGACTGATCCCCTCGCTTCCCTGCTCACCAGCGGGCTTTGCCGTGATGCGCGTCGCGGTCCACTGCTGCTGCTGGTAGCCCGAGATTGCGGAGACCTCGTCCCACGTCTCCATCACCTGCTGCGGGACGGTGTTCCGGCGGATGACGAGGTTGACCCCGGCCATGCCGTGCAGCGTAGGAAAGAACAGGCTGCCTTCGCTCACGCTCGCCTGGGTCAGGGTCAGGATCTTGCCGGGGCCGGGGCTGCCGGTCACCGGGTAAAGGCTGCTGACCGACGCGAGATCGTCGTCGCGCAGGGTGAAGGGCTGTGGCTGGCACTGGTAGGTGTAGAGCCCGCAGACGACGTCGATCGGATGCATGATCGGCCAGTGCAGCACCTGCTGGTAGGTAGCCTGCGGCGATCCGGTGAAGACGTTATCGTTCAACTGCGACCAGCCCAGCCCAAGCACTCGTCCGAAGGCCCGTTCAAGCTGGTACTGCAACTGGAGCAGCTGTTCCGGAGCCGGCCCCGCGCAGCGCCCGTTCACGATCAGGAGCGCGTGCTGGATCTGCCCGGCAGGCGTGATGGAATCGACGCTTTCGGTGACGCCATTCTGACGGCAGCCGGTTGGATCGCTTCCGCCAGCCCCCAGCAGCAGGTCGGTTACCGATCCGTCCCGGTCGTAGACGATGGCGATCTGCTTCACGGCGAAGTTGGTGCTCTGCACATCCGCCGGGAAGACCGGGCCTGTTGAGCCCATGTAAACATTCGCTCCGCTGACCTGCTCGTCGAGCGTGCCACCCTGCTGCAGAACGATCCGTGCGGTTGGCACATTCCACACGGCGGCGGCCGCCGCAACCATTG
>CAZZZQ010000372.1:0-4375 GCA_964658405.1 uncultured Sphingomonas sp. | reverse complement strand
TCTCGCAGGCTACGACCTGCCCATGGAGCAGTTGAAGCAGTTCCGTGAGTGGGGATCGCACACCCCGGGGCACCCGGAGATCGGCGAGACCCCTGGCGTTGAAGTCACCACCGGTCCCCTCGGACAGGGCTTTGCCATGGCCGTCGGCCTCGCGATCGCGGAGAAGCATCTCGCCGCCGTCTACAACCACGAGAACCACACGCCGGTTGACCACCACACCTACGTCCTCTGCGGCGATGGCGACCTGATGGAAGGCATCTCGCACGAGTCGTCCTCGCTCGCCGGAACGCTGAAGCTCGGCAAGCTGATCGTGCTGTACGACGACAACCTGATCTCGCTCGACGGCCCGACCGACCTCTCCTTTACCGAGGACGTGACCAAGCGCTTCGAGGCCTACCACTGGCACGTTCAGCACGTTGCGGACGGCAACGACCTCGTCGCTCTCGAGGCGGCCATCAACGCCGCGAAGGCGGAGACCACGCGTCCCTCGCTCATCAAGGTCCGCACAGTGATCGGCTACGGCAGCCCGAAGGCCGGTACCAAGGGCGTCCACGGCGAGGCCCTCGGCACCGAGGCGACCAAGGCCACCAAGCGCAATCTGAACTGGCCCGAGGACAAGAGCTTCTACGTTCCGGAGGAGGCTGCCAAGAACTGGGGCACCGTCGTCACGCGCGGCAAAGAGGCTCATGCGGAGTGGCAGAAGAAGTATGACGAGTATGCCAAGGCCTATCCGGAGAAGGCATCCGAGTACGACCGCCGCACCGCGATGAAGCTGGCTGAGGGTTGGGAGAAGAAGCTTCCCGTATTCCCGACGGACAAGCCGGTTGCAACCCGCAACGCAGGCCAGGTCGTCATGAATGCGATCGCCGGGGTCGTTCCCGAGCTGTTTGGCGGCGCTGCCGACCTGACCAGCTCGACCAAGACGATCTTCAAGGATTCGGAGAACTTCCACCTCGATCCGAAGGGCCGCAACGTCTTCTTCGGCGTTCGCGAGTTCGGCATGATGGCCGCCGTCAACGGAATCGCTGCTCACGGCGGGCTCATCCCGTTCGGTTCGACCTTCTTCACCTTCTCAGACTATTGCCGCTCCGCGATCCGCATGGGCTCGCTCCAGTCGTCGCACTCGCTCTACATCTTCACCCACGACTCGATCGGCCTTGGCGCCGATGGCCCGACCCACCAGCCGGTGGAGCACCTGATGTCGCTCCGTGCGATCCCGCAGCTTACGGACTTCCGTCCGGCGGACGCAAACGAGACGGCTGCCTGCTGGCGGCTTGCGCTTGAGCGCCACAGCGCATGCTTCATGGCGCTCTCCCGCCAGGATCTGCCGGTTCTCGATGCCGAGAAGTACAACGTGGCCGAGGGTACGCGGCACGGAGCCTACGCGCTCGACGACTCCGGTAAGGACATCATCCTGATCGCAACCGGCTCTGAGGTCTCGATCATCCTCGAGGCCGCTGAGAAGCTGAAGGCTGAGGGGATCAATGCATCGGTCGTCTCGATGCCGAGCTTCAAGATCTACGACGAGCAGGACGACGCCTACAAGGCGAAGCTGATGCCGGAAGGCACTCCGAAGCTTGCGATCGAAGCCGGCGCAACGATGGGCTGGTGGAAGTATGTAGGCCACAACGGCGGCGTGATCGGTGTGGATCGCTTCGGCGCCTCCGCTCCTGGCCCGCTGGTGCTCGAGAAGTTCGGCATCTCGGTCGAGAACGTCATTGCGCACGCAAAGAAGCTGGTCAAGAAGTAAGGCAGAACGGCTGGCAGGGGAGTTGCGAGATTCCCCTGCCGGCCCGCACTAAAGTTGCAAGGAGGCAGAGATGGTCACCAGTGAACGGGAGATGGTGAAGAAGCCGGCTGAGCCGATCGTTGAAGAGCGATTTACCTCGCTCCAGCCGACGTACGAAGACAGTATCCCGCCGGAAGACGGATGGGAGTACGAGGGCGACTACTCCTAGCCCAGCACCTGCAGCGATTTCCAGCAGGCATTTACCCCATCAAATACGCCCGGTCCGCATCCTGACCCTGTTTCAAAGCATCTGGAGATCATGACTCAGCAGACCTCATCGCGCATCTGGTTCATCACGGGAGCCTCGACAGGCTTCGGGCGTCAGCTTGCCGAACAGGTTCTGGCCTCCGGGGGCAGGGTCGCCGCGACCGCCCGGAAGGTTGATTCCATCCGTGATCTTGAGACGAAGTTTCCTGACGCAGCCAAAGCTTTCTCGCTCGATGTAACCGATCAGGCGCAGGTAGACACAGTCGCGGCAGAGGCGATCGCGCACTTCGGACGGATCGATGTCCTCGTCAACAATGCTGGCTACGGACTTGCCGGTGCCATTGAAGAGGCGACCGAGGCAGAGTTTATGCCGGTCTTCGAGACGAATGTCTTCGGCCTTATACGCGTCACGCGCGCCTTCCTTCCCCAGTTCAGGGAGCAGAAATCCGGCAATATTCTCAATCTTTCTTCCATCGGCGGCCTGATCGGCTCCCCCGGCTGGGGCTATTACAACGCCAGCAAGTTTGCTGTGAATGGCTTCTCCGAGGCGCTTGCCGCCGAGATGGCTCCGCTTGGCGTCCACGTCACGATCGTCGAGCCCGGGCCGTTCCGCACAGACTTCCTCGGTCGCTCCGGCGTCGAGGCAGCGCAGCGAATCGCCGACTACGACGCGACCGCGGGCAAGACTCGCGAGTACTTCCATAACGAAGCAGGCAAGCAAAAGGGCGATCCCGCAAAGGCCGTCGAGGCCATGATCGCGGCGGTTGAAGCCCCCGAGCCGCCAAAACACCTTGTGCTGGGCGGACTTGCCTACAAGCGCATGACGGCCCGCCTGGAGCAGTGGAGCAAGGACCTGAAGGCGTGGGAGGCCACGTCGCTCGGTGCAGACTTTCCCGACGCGGCTGAGAACAACGCCTATCCTGCAGCCGCAACGGAGGCTAAGTAGTCTGTGAGCGAGATCAAGGTAATCTTCTGGGATATCGGCGGTGTTCTGCTGACCAACGGCTGGGACCGCAACCAGCGCCGTGATGTTCTGACGAAGCTCGGCGTGGACGTTGAAGACTACGAGACCCGCCACGATGCGGCCAACTTCTTCTGGGAGCGCGGTCTGTCGACCGCTGAGGAGTTCTTCCGCAAGACCGTCTTCAATGCAGACCAGCCCAGCCGCAGCTTCTCCTACGACGAGCTTTGGGCTCTCGTCTGCGCGGAGAGCAAGGTCCTTGATGAAGGCTCGTTTGAAACGCTCAAGCGGCTGCAGGGCCAACAACAGTACAAACTGGCGACGCTCAATAACGAGTCTCGCGAGTTGAATGAGCACCGCCTCGACGCCTTCGGTCTCCGCACCTACTTCGACTTCCTGATCTGTTCCGGCTACGTACACGAGATGAAGCCGCACCCCGACATCTACCGGGCTGCGATCGAGATTTCAGGCGTTGCGCCCGGACAGACCCTCTTCATCGACGATAAAGAAGAGAACTGCGACGCTGCCATCGCCCTCGGCATGCACGCCATCAAGTTTCAATCGGCCCATCAACTTAACGCGCAGTTAGCCAAACTCGGCATTTTAGCCGCATAAGGAAGGAACAACCATGGAACTCGGAATCATTGGACTTGGAAAGATGGGCTTCAATATGGCGGAGCGTCTCCGCCTCGCTGGACACAAGGTCGTCGGCTTTGACTTCAGCAAGGAGACCGTCGACAAGTTGACCGCAACCGGTTCCGTGGGTGTGACCTCGCTCGAAGATCTCGTCAAGAATCTCGCTGCTCCCCGCGCCATCTGGATGATGGTTCCGTCGGGCGACCCGGTCGATGAGACCATTGCAAAGCTCGAGCCCCTGATGCAGAAGGGCGACACCTTCATCGATGGTGGAAACTCGAACTACAAGGACACGCAGCGCCGCCATGCAGCCGCCACGGCGAAGGGATTTGAGTACGTTGACTGCGGCACCTCCGGCGGAATCTGGGGCCTGAAAGAGGGCTACAGCATGATGATCGGCGGCGACAAGCCTGCGGTCGAGCGCCTGACGCCCATCTTCGAGACGCTCGCGCCTGCTAAGAACGAGGGCTGGGGCCATGTCGGCCCATCCGGCGCCGGCCACTTCGTCAAGATGGTGCACAACGGTATCGAGTACGCGCTGATGCAGGGCTACGCCGAGGGCTTCTCGATCATGAAGGCCAAGACGGCGCTCGATCTCGACCTCCAGCAGGTCTCGCAGATCTGGCAGAAGGGCTCGGTCGTCCGCTCATGGCTGCTTGATCTGACGGCGGATGCGCTCAAGAAGAACCCGTCGCTCGACGGCATGGAAGCCTACGTCCCGGACTCCGGCGAGGGCCGCTGGACGGTCTTCGAGGCGAGCGACCTGAACGTCTCCGCCCCGG
>CAZZZQ010000371.1:0-4378 GCA_964658405.1 uncultured Sphingomonas sp. | reverse complement strand
ACCTCGGCAAAATCCGGAGCCGGAATCTCTGCATCCAGGTTTCGCCGAGCCTCCTCGATGCTGGTAAATGAGGTGCCGACCGAGGCCAGCACCTCGTCGTCGGCCTTCACGTCCAGGAAGAGATAGGAGCCAGAACCTGTCGCCGTGGTCGTCTGGATTTTGCCTTTGGGGTTCAGCTTGCCTTCGGTAAAGGTGCCCGCCTGGCGGAACGACCGGTTGAAGCGCACGACGAAGTAGCCGGAAAAACCCGCTGGCTGCCCCTGTCCTGCATACAGCCGCCGGACCTGGCTGAAGCCCGTAATCTCCTGCATCGCAACGTCGATCCGCGTGGCTCCGTCACCCGCAAGACCATTGTTCTCAATCAGGATCCAGGCTTGGCCCGCCTGGTGCATCTGAAACCGCACCAATCCGCAGCGGGTGGTGCCCGTCACACTGGCTGTCGTGCCCAGTTCGGGCAGATCGACCGAGTATGCCTGCGGAGATGCGTGTTCCTGCGCGTGGTCGAAGGAAGACGAGGGCAGTCCGTGGCTGAAATCTGGCTTCCCCATCCCGGCCATCAGCTGCATGCTGCCGTAATCCTGCGTGCAGGAGCCGCTTAGAAAGTGGCTCCCACGGATGCCGTACATGCGGCGGTCGGCAAAATAATATGGTGCGATACATTTTGCCTGGCCGGTCCGCGTATCCGGGGTCCACTGCGTCATGGCGAACGGCACGCCCGCCGCAGGGAAGGTCTGGCCTTCACCGCCGGTCCCGATGAGCGGACGAACGCGGTCGGTCAAACCGGGCTGGGCCATTGCAGGTGCCGCGAGCAGGGCGGTAAGGAGCACGGAGAGAAAGCAAGACGTCATGGCCCGATGCTGCTCATCCAACCGCGCAACACGCAAGTAAGAAAGGAGTTAAGGGGAACGTCTTAACGGTAAGGAGGAGCTTGCTACAGGAGGTGAGTGCTAGAATCTGGGAGCGATTGGAGGCGGAAAGCTAGGTGCTCGAAGAAGTTCCAGACTCCAAAGTTCCAGCCTTCAAGGAGCAGTGCTGGTTCCTGGTCGAACGGGTTGCGGCCAGCACCCAGATTCGCCGGTCTGCACGTCTCCGCGATCTGCTGCTGTATGTCGGTCGGCAGTCGCTCTTCGAACCGAGCCCCCGGCTTCAGGAACAGCAGGTCGGCGAAAGCGTCTTTGGCCGCGCGGACGCCTACGACACGAGCCAGGACAACATTGTTCGGGTCAACATGACCGAGCTGCGGAAGCGGGTCGATCAATACTTCGCGGGCGATGGCGTCGAAGAAGCGATCGTGTTCGCCATTCCGCGGGGCAGCTATGGTCCGGAGTTTCGCAAGCGCCATTCGGATGCCTTCGACCAGATGCTGCAGGAGCAGGAAGCCGAGTCGCCGGTCGCTGAAACGTCGCCGGCGGCGCAGGAGGGCGTCCTGCCGGTACCGCTCTTGTTGCCTCCTCCGACCGTGCCGGCCGAGACAGGCTCACGGCGCAAGCGCTTCAAACGACTAGGCTGGATCGGGTTCGGGGCGATGCTGCTGGTGATTGCCGGTCTGCTCGAGGAAAATCATCGCCTGGAGCGCCGACTGCATCCGTGGAACAGCCAGCCGGCGTTGCGCGCCTTCTGGAAGCCGTTCTTCGGGCAGGGCAGGATCACCGACCTGGTGCTTGCGGATTCGTCCTTCGCCCTGGCGCAGGATCTAACCCACAGACAGCTCTCACTGAACGACTATCTTAGCTATCGCTACGAGCAGGCCGAAAGCGTGACGCCAGCGACCGCCGAAGCCAAGGAGCAGGAGCATCGGGACCTGAAGATGATTCTGGGAAGAAGCACGGGCAGCCTGGGCGATTTCCGGGTGGCCATGCGCATAGCGCAGCTGGATGAAGGCCAGGCGACGCAGCTCCGGTCGGCTCGCGACTACTCCGCCGACTCATTGCGTCACGACAATGCGATCCTGCTGGGAAGTCCGCGCTCCAATCCCTGGGTCGAGATCTTCGCGGACAGGATGTCTTACAAATTTGGTGTCTCCGCCGACCGCACCCAGGCGTTGATCCGCATCGAGCATCCACAGAACAACGAGTTGGCCGAGTATTCCTCGCTGTCCGATCCGGCGACCAAATCCGGGTACTGCGTCATCGCTCTGTTGCCCAACCTGAGCGGTGGGGGCGACACCCTGATCATCGCGGGGACGGATTCCCAGGCGACTGAAGCAGCCGGGGAGTTTCTTACCAACGAAATGGCCCTGGAACAGCTGCTAACCCGGCTGAAGCGGGACCGCTTTGGGCATTTCCAGCTACTTCTGCGGACGGAACGGTTGAACGCAACCCCGTTAGGAGCAGAGATCGTCTCCGTTCGACCCTGACTATGTGATTCGTTCTATCTCTCTCCACGGGCATCCTCAACAGCTTTGCCAGCCGGCGCCTCAGGCTTATATGGCGCGGCTTCAAGAGTTTCCCGCCGGGCATCACGGCCTGTGAGTGATTAGCCGTTCAGGTGTCTACTCCACCAGAACGCTTCGATGACTGGCAAGACAGTTTCAACCGACGGACCTCACCATCCCGGTTCGTGGCCTTGATGGTGCCGTTGTGAAGGTGCATGGTCCGCTCAGCAGTCGACAGCCCAACTCCGAACCTCTGATTCATGCCGGGTGGCATCCGTTCGATAAGAACTCAGAACAGGTGAGATACGCTCGGCTGCGGGAAGCCCGGCCCCCTAGCGTTCACTCGGATCCGTGGTCGCCGCCGGATGATCCTGCAATTCGATCTCGCCGGCGGTTCCGGCCGCAGTGAGTCGTACGCATTCCGAATGACGTTCTCCAGCGCGCTTCGGAGAAGAGTTCGGTTGCCAATGACATGGCTCTGTCCTTGCCGGACGAGGAAGAGAACCGAAGACGAACGAGCTCTCGCCTCGAACTCCATAGCCTGCAGCATCTCTTCCCAGCGTGAACTCAGATAGGGTTTATAGCTTGACGCAAGCTCTTTCACATTGGAACAGCTTGTGAGTCATCTACGCTTGAGGCTTCAGCAATCTGGTGAGATCACTCAGGCAAGAGCATCCACATAGAGTAGCCTGCGATAGGGCCGCTTTACTCGCTTCGTCTTCTACAACACGGGACTAAATCATGCACCGATACCTCAGCTACACTTTGCTCCTCTCCGTTGCCATCTTTTGCGGATCCATTTCAGCACAAACTTCGTCAAGCCTCTCGCAGCAGGGATGGTACGCCGACCCCGAGATTCACCTCTTTGCCGGTGAATACTGGATCTATCCAACCTCGTCCAGTCCCACGGCGGACAGCAATGATGGCCGCTCCTTCAACCCACTGCAGCAGAAACTCCGGAGTGGACCGGTCATCCACCCGGTCTACCTTCTGCACACTTCGCTTGACGCCTTTTCATCGCCCGACCTTGTTCATTGGACCAGGCATCCTCATATCCTCGACATTCATAACGTTGCATGGGCGGCCTATGCGATCTGGGCGCCGACTGCAATTCATCTCAATGGCCGCTTCTATCTCTTCTTCGCCGCCAACGACATTCAGAAGCACGATAGCTTCCCGGGCGGGATCGGCGTTGCGGAGAGTGACCAACCCGGCGGTCCCTTTATCGACGCTCTCGGCAAACCGCTCATCGGCGAATTCCACAACGGCGCACAGCCGATCGATCCGATGGTCTACAAGGACGATGACGGCTCAATCTACTTCTACTATGGCGGTCAAGGCCACTGCAATGTGGCCCGACTGGCAGATGATTTGAAGAGCGTCATTCCCATGAAGGACGGCTCACTCTATAAGGAGATCACTCCGGAACACTACGTAGAGGGCCCATTCATGATCAAACGTCGCGGAATCTATTACTTCATGTGGTCCGAGGGCGATTGGGGCGACTCAAGCTATGGCGTTGCCTATGCTAAGAGCTCAAGTCCGACCGGCCCCTTCAAGCGCGTTGGCAAGATCCTGCAGACTAATTCCTCGATTGCCAATGGTCCCGGTCACCACTCTGTGCTGCAGATTCCTGGAACCGACACCTGGTACATCGTCTATCATCGCCACCCTCTCGGCACAACTGGACCCAACCAGCGTGTGATGGCAATCGACGAGATGCACTTTGACGCCAACGGGAACATTGACCCAATCCGTATGACTCGCAACGGTCCCGCTTCTCGTTCGCTGCTTCAGCCTACCGCCCCTAAACCGTAGTGAAGGACGAGCTTGAGGGACGACTTCGCTTTGCTGCGCTTAACTTGTGAGCGCCGTGAGGAATGCCAGAGAAAGAAGGGTCGGTCGTGTTTATCCAAGGCGCAGTGATAGCCCATCCTATAGTTTTGAACGTGTGCGGACTCCCAGGGACATACCCAGGACGCCAAACTGATTCATTGTAAGGAC
>CAZZZQ010000370.1:0-4385 GCA_964658405.1 uncultured Sphingomonas sp. | reverse complement strand
GAGATCGATCCGCAGAAGGGCACCGTCGTCCGCCCGCGCAAGATCGGCGTCCTCTCGCAGGACCAGTACGCCTTCGACGCCTACCGTGTCATCGATACGGTTATCATGGGCAACAAGGCTCTCTGGGCCGCCCTTGAAGAGCGCGAGATTATCTACAACAAGCCCGAGATGACGGACGAAGACGGCAGCCGCCTCGGCGAGCTCGAAGGCGTCGTCGGCGACGAGGATGGCTACGAGGCGGAGTCAAACGCCGCCGTCCTCCTCCAGGGTCTCGACATCCCGGACGAGCTGCACGAGCGCAAGATGTCCGAGCTGCAGGGCGGCCAGAAGGTTCGCGTTCTGCTCGCGCAGGCGCTCTTCGGCAACCCCCAGGCTCTGCTGCTCGACGAGCCTACGAACTACCTTGACCTTGAGTCGATCCACTGGCTGCAGGACTTCCTCGCCCGCTACAACGGCACCGTCATCACCATCTCGCATGACCGTCACTTCCTCAACAATGTCTGCACGCACATCGCCGACATCGACTACGAGACGATCATTACCTACAACGGCGGCTACGACGACATGGTCTTTCAGAAGACCAGCGTCCGCACCCGCATCGAGAGCCAGAACGAGCAGCGCGAGAAGAAGATCGCCCAGTTGAACGACTTCATCGCCCGCTTCTCCGCCGGAACCCGCAGCTCGCAGGTGAACTCCCGCAAGAAGGAGGTCGAGCGCCTTGCGACCAGTGAGCTCGCACGGTCCAACATCGCGCGCCCCTTCATCGCCTTCAAAATGGAGCGCCCGTCCGGCAAGAACGTCCTCGAGTTCGAGAAGGTCAACAAGTCCTACGAGCAGAAGGATGGCAAGGTCGAGCACGTCATCCAGAACTTCTCGGCTGCGGTAAACCGCGGCGACAAGGTCATCCTGATGGGCCGCAACGGCCAGGGGAAGACCACCCTGCTGAAGGCGCTGCTTGCCAACGGGCCCGGGATTGAAGAGAAGGATGTTTCCATTGACTCCGGCTCGGTGAAGTGGGGCCACGAGGTCTCGATCGGCTACTTCGCACAGGACCACAAGGGCTCGATCCAGCTTGGGATGACGGCGTCGGACTGGCTCCATCAGTTTGATCCGGCGGCCACGAAGGAAGATATTCGCGGCATTCTCGGCCAGATGCTCTTCAAGGGTGAGGAAGGTCTGAAGAAGACCGATGCACTCTCCGGAGGAGAGGCTGCCCGCCTGCTCTTCTGCAAGATCATGCTGCAGAAGCCCAACGTCCTCGTCCTCGACGAGCCGACAAACCACCTTGACCTCGAGAGCATCAACGCGCTCAACCAGGCGATCCAGAAGTACGAAGGAACCGTGTTCCTGGTCACACACGACCAGGACCTCATCGAAGAGGCCGGCACACGCATCTGGCACTTCGAAGGCGGCCCGTCAGACTTCCACATCACCGACCACAAGGGTCCGTACGAGGAGTATCAACAGCAACTTGCGATCTCCGCAAAATAAGCACGATCTTCGTCCGGTAGCCAAGTGATCACCCCGCCCTCTGCCAGGGCGGGGTGATTGCGTTCAGGAGAAGAATAAGTCCGCCCCACAATCGGGAATTGACCTAAAATCTCAAGTAACATGACCAACGTTCACCACAAGGCCCCGGCGCCTTCCCTCGGTTACTCCCTGCAGGGGACGCTTGCCCTCATAACGGCTGCTCTGTGCGGCGTCGTATGGGCGTCGGCGGTGACGAAGATTCTGCTCTCCCCGGTAGGCCACGATCAAACCTGGTGCCTTTACGCAGCCAACCTCGTTCTCAACGGGACAAAGCTCAATGGCCCAACCCTGGTTGAGGTCAATCCACCGTTTCTGATCTGGTTCCATTTCCTTCCGGTCCTTCTCAGTCGTCTGCTTCATGTCGGCATCCTGGATGGCTTCCGGTACTTCTCCATCGCAGTCTTTGCGATCTTGGGCGTGTGGAGCACCTTCCTTTTCAAGAAGCTCTACAAGCCAACGATGTTTGGCCTCTGGCTCTTCATTCTGGTTGAGTCCTACGCTGCTCACTACTTCCAGCAGACGGCAAACCTCGGTCAGCGAGAACACTTCGTCTCGCTCTTGTTAATGCCGTATCTGATCGTGGCTGCCTATCGCATGGAACGCAAAACGCTGCCGGCCTGGGAGTCGATCCTTGTCGGGCTCTGTGCAGCGATCGGGATCTGTCTCAAGCCACAGCACCTCATCGATATCGTCCTCGTCGAGGCCTTGATCCTCTTTGAACTCCGAAGCGTCCGAGCGTGGTTTCACACCAGCGGCGTAACGTTTGCGCTTGGCCTGATCACATACTTCTGCTCTGTCAGGCTTTTTGCCGCTGACTATTTGACGAATATTGTGCCTATTCTCTCGGCAACGTACTGGGGGTTCGACGAGCCGATGCGGAATGTAGCTCGCCTGGCAAAGATTCCAGTGCTTCTGCTTCTCTTGGATTCGCTCGTATATCTCGTACTGCGAAAGAAGCTCCGCATCAGGGGTCTCATCGCAGTCCTCTTAGCGGCCTCGGTGGGAGCGCTTCTGGCTTACCTGCAACAACATAAGGGCTGGACGTACCAGTTGATCTGCTTCAAGTTCCTGACCTATATGCTCTTCGGACTTCTGTCTGCGGAGATTCTTCAAAGCCTGGTCAAGGAGAGGAGTTCATCTCCTTTTACGTTGAAGCTGAGATATCCCTTGTTCGCCTCGCTGATCGTCTTTTTGGCAGCCAACGCATACACGGAGCGTCACTACAAGAACTTTGGATACAGCGAGGATGACAAGCAGATTCTCTCTGATGTTTATCGAGAGTATCCGGCGGGTTCGAACGTTGCATTTCTCTCTGTCTACCCTTGGCAGTTTCCGGCGGTCGTCGAGCAGAATAAGGTCTGGTCCTCTCGGAGCCTGCATCTCTGGCTCCTTCCTGCACTGATCAAGAGCCAGGATCCTGAGGACGTTGCAAGTCGTGGTCATCTCTCTGCCGCCAAGTTGCAGGAGCTCTCCGCGATGCTGCGAACGTCAACGGCTGTCGATCTCTCTCGCTGGAAGCCCGTGGTCGTTGCGGTCGAGCCTTGCGGCGAACCTATCCTCTGTCTTCCATTGCAGCGTGAACATTTTCAAGGATTGATCGATTGGATGTCCGTCGATCCTGGCTTCCGTGAGGCCTGGTCACACTATTCACTGGAAAAGACGGTCGGGACCTTACAGATTTACACGCGGACGAGGTAGTTCGTCCCCATGCAAACTACTGACCTTACGACTAAAGATCAAAGGCTTGAGCAGGCGAAGGCGACCTTTCATCGCCCTGAATTAGATCTTCTCCGCTTCATGGCTTTCATCCTCGTCTTTGTACATCATGGGGTTGCGCTGACGCCGACCATCCAGATGACCGGAGCGATTGGGAGGGCATTCGATACAGTTCGATTCTGCGCCGGGTATGGTCTTTGTCTTTTTTTCCTGTTGAGCTCCTATCTCATCACTGAGATCGTTCTTCGGGAGCGTGAGACGACCGGCACGATTCACATCCGGGCCTTTTATGCCCGGCGCGTTCTCAGGATCTGGCCGCTCTACTTCGCGTTTCTGATCGTTGGCCTCATCATCGGCCGCATGGTCTCGGATCTTCATGTCACCAATATCTATGTTGTTAAGTACCTGATTCTCCTGGGGAACTACGCTTTCTATCAGCAGATCACCTCCAACCCCATCGGTCCTCTTTGGAGCATTTCAGTCGAGGAGCAGTTTTATCTCTGCTGGCCGTTCCTGGCAAAGCGCTTCGGCCGAAATGGCCTGCTCGGGCTTTCGATCGCTCTCATCCCGATCAGCATGCTGTGGTCAAGCTGGCTGACTGCCCATGCCCGACGCCCTGGTTTTGCCATCTGGACCAACAGCATCACCGAGTTTGAGTGCTTTGCTGCGGGAGCTCTTCTAGCGATCGCGCTCCATAAAAAGAAGTGGCACATTGGGGTGGGCTCCCGGCTGGCACTGCTCTTGACCGGCCTCGGAGCCTGGTTAATCTCGGACGGTGTACTGCACTTCAAACGCGGGGAGCTACTCGTAGACCGGCACCAGTTCCCCCATGTCATGGGTTTTCAACTCATCATCGTGGGATGCTGTCTTCTCTTTCTGTCGATCCTCAGCATGCCCCTCCAGGCATGGAGCAAACCGTTCATCTACCTTGGACGAGTCTCCTACGGCCTCTACGTCTTCCATATCATCGCTATCTATCTGGCCGCGGCATTGATCAGTCGGATTGGAACGCAGCACGTTCTCGGTGGAACAGCTTCCGGCGTTCTGTCTCTTCTCTCTGCCCTCGGGTTAACAATTCTCTTTGCCGCGTTATCGTACCGGTACTTTGAGAAGCCATTCCTATCCCTGAAAAAGCGTTT
>CAZZZQ010000369.1:0-4386 GCA_964658405.1 uncultured Sphingomonas sp. | reverse complement strand
ATGTGGTGGCAGTGGTGCCAGTAGGCGAACGGCCCACGGAGCTGCAGATCGCAAAAGTGATGATTCCATGCAAACTGATCGATCTTCGCATCCCACGAAACCCGAATCGGCGAGAACGGGATCGGCCGGAAGCTCAGTGTGATCAGGCTTCCTTCACCTGCGACAGGATCGCCGTTGGCGTGGGCAAGGTACGGTGATGGCGGCGGAGGAGCCAGCGTGGCCTTGTCGATCCGCGCCTTCTGCCAGTCAGGCATCAGGCGCGGGAGGTTCTCCGGATTCGAAAAGAACCGGAAGACATGCTCAACCGAGTAGGGAAGCCATTGCAGGGACTGGAAGTGGTAACGCATCGATGTCTGTGCCTCGAGTTTACTAGGATGCAAATGGAGCAAAGGCGCCTCCGAAGAGACGCCTTTGGCCCAGGGTGACGCTACTGCGATTAGGGCATCAGTACGGTGTCGATGATGTGGGCAACACCATTCGACTGGAAGACGTCTGCGGTGGTGACGGTCGACATGCCGCCCTTTGCGTCGGTCAGCATGATCGACGAGCCGGACATGGTGGCGGTGAGATCCTCACCCTGAACGGTCTTGAGGGTGGCCTTGCCGCCGCCCTTCTTGATCATTTTGGCGAGCTGCTTGGAGCTGACCTTGCCGGCAACGACATGGTAGGTCAGGATCTTGACGAGCGTGTCCTTGTTCTCAGGCTTGACGAGGTTGTCAACGGTGCCGGCAGGAAGCTTTGCGAAGGCATCATTGGTCGGAGCGAAGACGGTGAAGGGGCCAGGGCCGCTCAGGGTCTCGACGAGTCCGGCAGCCTTGACGGCGGCAACGAGCGTGGTCAGGTTCGGTGCGGTCGACGCATTCTCAACGACAGTCTTGTTGGGATACATCGGTGCGCCACCAACCATCGGGTCCTTCTGGGCCGAAGCGCTGAGGGTCGTGAGGGCGAGGGCTGCTGCTGCGACGGAGGCGAGGAGAGTCTTCTTCATGGGTCTTTGTCCTTTGATTTTCGAAAGTCTGTCTATGCTGCCTATTGGGCCGATTCCGCCCCCTTCCGGGGGAGTTCAATTCAGTTACGCGACGTTGTCAGAACTGGATTGGTGCGTTCCTGTTCAGACGCAACAATTTACCGAGCTGAAAAAACAAGATTCGGAGCTGCTGTAGCTTGCGCAACGGCGCCCCGTCTTTGTTGATGGAGTCGAGAAGGTCAGGACGTTGACATTTACCCGGGTTCCTCGTCAACTGAAGAGGAATGCGTGGATCGGATCAGACTGTGGACGTCGAGCGTACGGACGAGGCTTCAGGAACGGCAGTCGCGTCCGCTGAAATGAAGCATGGCGGACCGCATGATCGTGGACTCCTCATGATCGGCCTCTTCAAGCTGGGAAAGTCCGCGCTCTTCTTCGGGATCGGCGTCGGCGCCCTCCATTTCCTGCATAAAGACTTGGGTGATGAGGTCGTCCGGCTGGCAACGGCGCTGAAGTTCGACCCGGAAAGCCGCTTCGTCTCGGTCATGCTGGATAAGGTCGACCTGATCGACGCCCACCGCCTGCGCCAGATCAGCCTCGCCACCTTCGGTTATTCCGCGCTGGCGCTGACCGAGGGGGTCGGGCTGATGATGGAGAAGGTCTGGGCGGAGTACCTGACCCTGATCCTCACTCTTTCATTCCTGCCGTGGGAGCTCTACGAGCTGGTGCGGCGTCCTGACTGGTTCCGACTGGCCCTGCTGCTCATCAACTTGGCGGTCCTGGCCTATATTCTTTGGCTGCTGCAGCGGAAAAAACTCCTAAGTGCAACGACGGCCGAAGGCTAGTAACTTTAGTTTCGCCTTTTATTTGCCTTACCAGACTTTCCCCTTCTGGGACAAGCCATAGGAACCACCAAAGGCAACACTAGATATTGTGGTTACCTTGGGTTACTTGCCTAGGCGCTGTAATTTCCACATTTCCTCAGCGGAAAGTCCGATAACAACTCTATTTTGACCTTTACATGGGATGAGCAGTCAGGCACTCTTGGTTCAAGAAGTGGTCAAAAGTGGAGCGCAGCGGACCAAATAAACTAGAAACTGCCTGAAGTGTACTCCGGTGGAATCGAAATTTGGGAAACAGGCAACCACTTCTAGTACGAGGTCGTTATGTTTCGTGGAAATCACCCGACGCGCGTGGACGAGAAAGGCCGGTTGAAGCTGCCGGCTGAGTACAGACGCCGCGTGGATGAGTTCTACAAATCAAACGACTTCTACATCACCAGCAAGGATGGAAAGCGGGCTGAGCTGTACCCGCTGCAGGAGTGGGAAAAGATTGAAGCGAAGATTGCGGCGATCCCGTCGATGAATCCGCTTCGCAAGCGCTTTCTGGACCTCACCAGCTACTGGGGCCAGATGGCGGAGATGGATAACCAGGGCCGGCTGTTGATTCATCCTCTGCTGCGAGATGCGGCAAAGGTTACGGGCGAGGTTGTGGTCTTCGGCCTGCAGACGTACCTCGAGGTCGCAAACCACGAGGGCTTCAAGGCAGAGCTTGCACCGATGACCGAGGCAGAACAGATGGCGCTCTCAGAGTTTGGACTTTAGTTGGAACAGGACGATCACGGCGAAGCACGGTTTACTCCCCAGGGAGAGCGCGTGGTGCAGAAGATGCAACATGTGCCGGTTCTTTTAGAAGACGCTTTGGAATATTTAAAGGTGCGGCCGGGCGGCGTCTTTGTAGACGCGACGCTAGGCCTGGCAGGGCACTCCTCGGCAATCGCGAGGAAGCTGGGTCCGACGGGCAAATTGATCTGCTTCGATCGGGATCCGCAGGCGATGGAGCTGGCAAAGGCAAAGCTCGAAGAGGTTCGAGCCGAGCTTGGCGACCAGATGCCCGAGGTGGTCTATATACCACGGGCGTTCTCAGAGGCAGCCAGTGAGATCGCAGCGGGAAGCCTGGATGGTCTGCTCGCCGACTTTGGCGTCAGCAGCCTGCAGCTGGATGAGGCGCACCGGGGATTCAGTTTTCGGCACGAAGGTCCACTTGATATGCGGATGGATACGCGCAGTGGAGAGACGGCCGAGCAAGTGGTAAATCAGGAAGACGAAAACGAACTCGCCGACCTGATTTACGAATTTGGAGACGAAAGGAGATCGCGGAGAATCGCCAGAGCCATTGTGCGGGCCCGGCCGATATCGACAACAGCAGAGTTAGCTCGAGTGATATCGGCCGCGGCCCCATCAATGAAAGGCGACAAGATCCATCCGGCGACCAAGACCTTTCAGGCGCTTCGAATTCGAGTGAATAACGAGCTGGGAGAGATTCAGAGGCTGCTTGAGAGCGCCCCCACTCTGTTGAAGCCGGGCGGAAGGCTGGTTCTGATCAGCTTCCACTCGCTGGAAGACCGGTTGGTCAAGGATTCGTTCCGTGAAGCAGGCCGGACAAATGTGTTTGAAGTGCTGACGAAGAAGCCGGTTGTGGCGGATGAGCAGGAAGCCATGAGAAACCCGCGGTCACGTAGCGCGAAGTTGAGAGCGGCAGAGAAAAGTTTAGATACACTTTCTTCGAATGCACCAGGAATGATGCAACGAAAAAAGAGATGATAGAGATCGGGCCGGGGTTGTCCTACCTTCTTTCAGGCGAAAGACAACTCAGTACCAAAAAGTCCCTTCCTCCCTCAGCGATCCCGGCCCGATCGCACGTTTGAGGAGGGGCAAAGATCTGAAGTACAGGCAGGGCCCGGGCGCGGGCAACAGGAGCAGAACGATGGCAACGATGGCAATAGCGACGGGCGTGATGGCGGGGCAGGCAGTGGCTCCGCGTGCGACGCGAGGCCGTGCGGAGACACTGGCGGAGCGGAACCAGCGGCTCTACGAAGAACAGCGGAAGGCGCGGCGGGGACCGGCACTTGAGGTCTTCTTCGCCAAGCACATCGACAACAGCCGCATCGTGAAGGCGAACGATCCGGAGCGGCAGCGCGAGATGCGCAGCTTCACCATGGCCATGAGCGTCCTCTTCCTGCTCGTGATGGTCTACGTGTGGCAGCACTTTGCGTCGATCGAGGTGGGCTACCACGTCGAGTCGCAGAAGGTTCAGGTCGAGCAGCTCCGTGAGCAGAATCGCGAACTCCGTCTCAGCGAGGCGCAGCTGACCGACCCAGGCCGGATCGACCGGATGGCGAAGCAACTCGGACTCGACTCGCCCCAGCCCGGACAGGTCGTTCGCCCGGACGGCAGCGACGCGAACGCACCGGTCATGGCCCAGGCCTCGACCCCTGCAATGACCGCCTACTAGAACGATACGAACGGTAACCGCAGCAGAAACAGGCAGGACATTGAGATGAGCCAGGCGCCACCACGGCAGACGTTGACCGCTCCGATACGGAGGATCCGCTTCGCCTACGTGGCGCTTTTTTTCTG
>CAZZZQ010000368.1:0-4387 GCA_964658405.1 uncultured Sphingomonas sp. | reverse complement strand
CCTTCATCGGTCAGAGTTGCAGTGGACTTGAGGCGATTCCGATCAGTTCCCAGGTGGAATTGTGCAGGCGTCCCTTCAGCTTGCTTTGGCCATCGCTCGGGAGTCGATATCGGCGGCACGCTCTGCCCACTGCAGCGATTGCTCGTAGAGGTGGCTCAGCCCTGCCTCGGTAAGGTGCAGCGCGGATGCCTTCTCGGCGCATGCAGACCAGTCGCCCTCTTCGTAGCTTTCGAGCAGCCTCAGGCCAAGCCCCACCGCGTTCGGAGTTCCGGAGAGCGCTGCCTTCATCTCGCGGCGCAATGGAAGAAGATCGACGACATCCTGGAGCGGCATGCCGAGGAGAACATCCATTCTCGACAACAGGCCAAAGAGGTACTGTTCCGGTGCTCGCTCACGGGTATAGGGAGCCATGAGTTCCAGGAAACGGGCGCGCTGGAGCACATGGATGAGCAGCTCGTCCGCGTGATGCCGGCAGGTCTCCGTCGCGATTGCATTGATCACCAGCTTGCGAAATTGCTCCTCGCCCACCAGCAGAAGTGCGTCCTGGATGGAGTGGACCTCGTGGCCTACACCAAAGGCCGCTGAGTTGACGAGCCGGAGGAGCTGGTAGCAGATCGTCACCTCGGTCTTTACGAGATCGGTCATCTGCACAATGTTGAAGTGTTCCGAGCTCAGTGCTGAAAGAAGGCTTAGGTAATTTGCTCCATTGGCAGGAGCTTTCTGCTTGGCGAAGACCTGCGGATGACAAAAGAAGTATCCCTGGAAGAGGGCGAATCCCTCATCCATCGCCATCTGGAACTCCTCCTGCGTCTCAATCTTTTCGGCGACAAGGGTCGCACTGCCCCCTGCGAGGGCGGCCAGCAGGTCAAGCCGCTCCTGCTTATCCGAGATGCGGAAATCAACCTTGATGTAGTCCGCAAGCTGCACGAGTCCTTTCATCTTCGGACTCATTCTGAAGTCATCAAGGGCGATCGCATAGCCCTTCTGCTTCAGCCGGCGGCATGCGGCAAGCACCTCCTCATCCGGCTCGACCGTCTCGAGAATCTCGAGCACGGT
The DNA here is from genome assembly GCA_964658405.1 of uncultured Sphingomonas sp. GTDB lineage: Bacteria > Acidobacteriota > Terriglobia > Terriglobales > Acidobacteriaceae > Edaphobacter. Next base: position 3,331 of record CAZZZQ010000368.1, on the reverse strand, counting down.
CGAGGGTGGGAGTACCGTGACCAGCTCCTCGACGAGTGACTGCCGCGTGCAGTTGATAAAGGTGCGTGCCCCGCGAGTCAGCTCCTGGAAGCCATAGAGTGCGCCATCCGCGATCATCATCCGGGTCGCCGCATCGGAGTCGCCGACAAACCGGTTCTCCCACCCGGACCGGCAGAGCAGCTCGTATCCGTAGACCTTGCGGGCTCGATCAAAGATCGCCTGCCGGGCCACAAAGCGGCGATCCTCGACTATCTCTGGATGAAGGCTCTCTACAGCCGCAGTGCTGGCGGCAGAGGTGATGGGGTTTGAGTGATCCTGTCTTCGCCACATAGAAGTGAAGAGATTCAAGCAGGTGTCCTGTCGTTGCGAAATGGTGGAAGGACTGCCCTCCGTTCATCGGCGGGATCAGAGATTTCATCTGTCTTTCTGGAGACTCGCGCCATCCCGAATCCCGCCGATGAAGTGGAGGTCGCCCGGCCCCATCATTCATGTACGAAAGGTTATGCGTGCCTCCAGATAAGAGTGTGCGAGTTCGGGGTAGGTGGACAGGGGCGATCCTGACCATGCTTGCGTTCATGCTGGCCTATGGATTTGCAAATATCGTGCTGGATCGCTTCGCCTTCAAAGATGGCTGGACGATCCTCTGGCCGCTGAACGGGATTACTGTAGCGCTGCTTCTGCGAAGACCTAAGAAAGACTGGCCGGCGATGCTGCTCGGTGTTGCGGTCGGATCAGTCTTCGGCGACCATACGAGGGGCATGCCGATCAGCTTTATCGTGGTCGAGCGGGTGATCTCTCTGCTGGAGGTCTTGCTGAGTGCCTGCCTCCTCCCTTCGTTTACGGTGCTTCAGGCGTGGCTGCAGAGGCCGAAGATCTATCTGCGCTTCGTCGCCGCTCTCACGGTCGGGCCGGGATTCTCGGGGATCTTTGCGGCGGTGCTCTACCACCACCAGTATGGTCAGCCCTATGGAATCGCGTTCAGCAACTGGGCCATCTCTGACGCCTTGGGAATCGCCGCCGCCATGCCTCTTGCGCTCTCGCTCCGCTCTCCGGAGATGCGTCGCCTCTTCTCCAGACAACAGCTTGCCCGGACCCTTAGCGTTCTCACGGTGCTCTTCGTAATTGCCACGTTCGGGTTCACGGTCAGTCGCTATCCACTTCTCTTTCTGCTTTATCCCGCGCTCCTCCTCGTCGAGTCATTACTGGCCTTCGCGGGATCGACGATTGCCGTGGCCGGGGTCTGCCTGGTCGCGGTCTATTGTGCAACACACGGCTACGGGACCTTCGGTCTCTGGCCGCAGGATCTGCTGATCTCGCGCGACGCTGCTCTGCAGATCTTCCTCGGCTTCCACATCCTTGCTCTCTTTCCCGCGTCTATCTTCGCGCTCGAACGACGCAGGCTGGCGGAGGAGCTACACCGGACCAACGCACAGCTGACCACGCTTGCCGCACTCGATGCGCTGACCGGTCTGGGCAATCGGCGATCACTCGATGAGAGCTTTGCGCTCGAGTGGGCTCGTGCATCTCGGATGAATCTTCCGCTCGCACTGATCATGGTGGACATCGATCACTTCAAGCAGTTCAACGATCTCTACGGCCATCATGCTGGAGACCTTTGCCTGCGATCGGTGGCTGGTGTTCTCAGTAGCCACGTGGTGCGGATTCAGGATCACGTGGCCCGCTTCGGAGGCGAGGAGTTTGCCCTGGTGCTTCCTCATACAAATCTTGAGGGCGCATGTGCACTCGGTGAAAAGCTCCGCAGCTCCGTGCGTGACCTTGCGATCCTTCACGAGGGCAGCGAGTCGGCATGTGTAACGGTGTCGGTTGGATGCTCGTCGATGACACCCTCTGGTGGGCAGGACCTCTTTACCTTGCTGCAGCTGGCGGATACGGCGCTGTACAAAGCGAAGCGGCTCGGACGGGATCGCGTGGAAGGAATCGATTGCCCCTCCAGCGACGGAGCTGGTCTCAAGCATCTGCAGTTTGCGGCCCTGTCCAGCGCCAGCGACTGCTACACGAATGAAGATCACCGTGCCTCCGCATGATGCCTCTCTTCGCGATTCTGATGCCAGTGATTATCCTCTTCTGCGGCTTGTCATTGGATGTTGGGTTAATGGAACTAAAGAAGTTACAGATGCAGAGCGCAGCCGATGCGGCCGCTCGCGGGGCCGAGCTGGAGCTGGAGCGCGGGACCGGTCTCTGGGGGAGTGCCGCGCGGAAGGATGCTGGCCTTAATGGCTTTGTGGATGGCGACCGTACCGTCGAAGTGGCGGTCCTGGCCTCACCGCTTACCGGGCCCTATGCAGGGATGGTGAACGCAGTGCAGGTCACGATCACGCAGCAGGTCGAGACGATCTTCATGGGCTCATTGCATGCTGGGCTCTCTACGGTGAGGGCAACCGCGACCGCTCTTGTGCCGCCGTGCGTCTACGTCACCAGTCCGTTGGGACCTGCACAGTCTCAACGCTCCGAGATAAACCCGAGCAATGTCACGAGATGTCCAAGCACGATCGGGCCGAATGATTTGCTCGATGGGACTTCCCGTCCACAGGCCACGCAAGACCCGCTCCGTGCAACACGGAGCCCAGTCTTTCCCGGGTACTGTAACCATATAAATTACGAGTTATCCAGTGGAACTGCCGTGTTATTTCCGGGGACGTACTGCCGAGGCCTGACTCTCTCGAACAGCGCGGTGACCTTAAGCCCGGGGCTCTATGTCATCACGGGAGGTGCGCATTGGAGTAACTCCGTGGTGAAGGGTGCCGGGGTCACACTCTTCTTCACCCAGGGCGGCGGTGCAGGCTTCGGCAGCTTCGTGGTGGATCGCAACTCTGCGCTTACCTTGTCGGCCCCAGTTGATGACGCGCAAGGCGGCATTCCGGCGGTGTTGATCTTCGCGGACCGAGGCTGGGTGCGGACCTCGGCCTCTGACTTCTCAGTGCAGAATTCAACTGTTCATGGGGACGGAATCTGGTACACGCCCGGTGCCGGTCTATCCTTCGCGAACGCGGGAACGGTGCGTGGCGACCGGTATCTTGGGATCGTTGCGGACCGCCTCTCTCTCGCAGGTACTCTGCTCGATTCGTCCGGTGACTTCTCCGCGGTGGCGGGTGGAAACCCCTTTCGGCCCGCAGGAGGACTGGTCCAGTGAGCTTCCTTCGCTGCGAACGCGGGAGTGCCCTGATTGAGTTCAGCCTGTTGCTGCCGGTGCTGACGCTGCTCCTGATCGGTGTCGTGAACAATGGCCTCGCGTTGCAACAGGGGATGCAGGTTGCAGAGGCTGCGGCTGCCGGGGCGGCCTTTGGAGCGACGCCAGGAAACCAGCGCAACC
>CAZZZQ010000367.1:0-4390 GCA_964658405.1 uncultured Sphingomonas sp. | reverse complement strand
TCAACAAGCGCGAAGCCATCGAAAAAGAGCTGGAATCCGTAGCAGTCATCGACCGCAAGGTCATGGTCCCCATGAAGGACGGCATCCGGGTAGCAGCCGACATCTACCGCCCCAAGGACACCTCCAAGAAGTACCCGATCATCTTCAGCCGCACCCCTTATAACTTCAACTTCTGGGACGTAAAGCTCGGGACCTACCGCGACATGACCTCCGAGCTCGACGCCGTCAAGCGCGGCTATGTGCTGATCGAGATGAACGAGCGCGGCCACTTCTTCTCCGAAGGCAACTACGACATCCTCGGCGCACCGCTCACCGACGGCGACGATCAGATTGACTGGATGTCCGCGCAGCCCTGGTCGAACGGCAAGGTCGGCCTGATCGGCTGCTCCTCTACCGCCGAGTGGCAGCTCGCCGTCGCCTCCCGCGGCAACAAGGCCCTGACCACCTTCATCCCGCAGAGCTTCGGCGCGGGCGTAGGCAAGGTCGGCCCCTACAACGAGCAGGGCAACTGGTATCGCGGCGGCGCCGTGCAGATGCTCTTCATCGACTGGATCTACGGCGAGCAGAATCAGGTCCGCCCTTCGTTCCCGAAGGACACCTCGCAGGCTGACCTCATCGCCGCCTCGAAGCTCTTCGATCTCGCACCGCAGCTGCCCCCCGTCGACTGGGCGAAGGCCTACCTCCACCTGCCTGAAAAGGACATCATCGCCAACGTCGGCGGACCAAAGGGAATCTTCGCCGACAAGATGCCCGTCGACACCGGCGGCGCCATGATCGAGCGCACCCCCGGCGATCCAGCCTGGCGCAAGGGCGGCCTCTGGCAGTCCGACACCATGCCGATCAACATCCCCGGCCTCTGGTTCATGACCTGGTACGACGTCTCGACCGGCCCGAACCTCGCCGCCTATAACTTCGTCCGCAGCACCGCAAAAGGCGCCGCCGCCGAGGAGCAGTACGCCATCATCGCGCCGACGCTCCACTGCCAGTACAAGCGCGCGACCGAGCACACCATCGTCGGCGAACGCGACATGGGCGACGCCCGCCTCGACTGGGACAGCATCACCTACGGCTGGTTCGATCACTTCCTCAAGGGCGACGAGAACGGCATCCTCGAGAAGATGCCGAAGGTCCAGTACTACACCATGGGGATGAACAAGTGGCAGAGCTCCAGGACCTGGCCGCCGGAGGGTGCAAAGCCGGTCACGATGACGCTCGCCAGCGGAGGCCACGCCAATACCCTCCACGGTGACGGCACCCTGACCTTCGCCCCGGCCGCTGCCACGCCGAAGCTGAAGAAGGCGAAGCTCCCCGCCGATCTCGCCGACCTCTTCGTCTACGACCCGATGAGCCCGACCCCCTCCTACGGCGGCAACGTCTGCTGCGCCGCAAATACCATTCCCGGCAACGGCGGCGCACTCGACCAGCGCAAGATGGAGGAGCGGAACGACATCCTCGTCTACACCTCGGCCGCACTGAAAGAAGGCATGGAGGTCTCCGGCCCCATCACGGCGACGCTCTACGTCTCCTCCGACGTGAAAGATACCGACGTCACCGTGAAGGTGATCGACGTCGCCCCCGACGGCACCGCCTATAACCTCGACGAGACCATCCAGCGCCTGCGCTACCGCGAGGGCGACGACCACACCGTCTGGATGGAGAACAACAAGGTCTACAAAGTGACGCTGACGCCGATGAACACCAGCAACTACTTCGCCCCCGGCCACAGCATCCGGATCGAGGTCGCCGGAGCGAACTTCCCCCGCTTCGACCGCAACCTGAATACCGGCGGCAACAACTACGACGAGACCACCAGCGTCATCGCCCACACCAGAATCCACCACTCAGCCGAGTACCCCAGCACCCTCACCCTCTCGGTTGTAAAGAAGCCCAGCTAAATGGAAGACGGGCACCGGTTCCAGCCGGTGCCCGTCTCACAATCAGTTGCAAGGCCTGTCCTCCGGAGCGAAGCCGAAGGGCATGCGGTTCACCCGCCAGAGCATCCAAACCCCATGCACCTTACCCTGACGAAATCCAGCACCGCCCCCGAGACGCACCCCGAGCCAGGCATGATCCGCCAAGTCCTCGCCACCTCCGACCAGTTGATGCTCGTTCGCCACCGCTTCGAAAAGGGCTGGGTTGGCGCGGCACACAGTCATCCGCACCACCAACTCGTCTACGTGCTCTCAGGAAGCATCCGCATCATCGGCGGAGCCGAGGAGTGCGTTGCCTCCGCCGGTGACAGCTTCGTCATCGACGGCGGAATTGAACACCAGGCCTTTGCCCTCGAAGACGCCGATGTCCTCGACGTCTTCACCCCGGCCCGCGAAGACTATGCCCTCTAGCTACTGATTCTGCTTATGCGCGGCCCATGCACCCCAGATCATGGCGATCGGATGCAGACCGGCAATCGCCCAGCCCAGCGTCGGGATGCCGAGCGCAATGTACAGCACAAGCATCACGACGGCGCCGACCACGGTGCTGTACAGCATGCCAAAGGGGCCAAAGAAGAAGGTCAGCAAAAGGGAGATCAGTACGCTCTTACGGTTGTTCATAGGGTTCGCTCCAACGAAGTCTGTCTTCCCTTTCTATGATGTAACTTCCGGCTAAGTCGTTCGATTAAAAGCCCTGATCCGGCCTGAATGCAGTCACTTTATTCTTCACAAAGGTCACGGCAAATGGCTTGCTCAGGTTCGAGTACACGACCATACGATTGCCATAATCGTCGCTTGTGCTCTTTGAGACCTGACCCAGCGCCAGCTGCACCTGCCGCTCGTTCATCCCGAGGATCACGCGGTGCTCATCGATCGCCTTCCATGTCTCCGGACCCCAGTGTTTATAGAGGTCATGCGGATCGTCATAGAAGAAGATCTCATCCACAAAGAAGGTATAGTTCGCGCCTTCCTTGTATCCCACCGGCACCGCATACTCGGCCTTCGGTGCAGCCGACTGCGGCAGCGTAAACGCCAGCAGCACCTGCTTGTCGCCTCCCGGAATCCGAAAGGTCGCCGACTTCGGTGCCACCTGCTCAAACGCATCCTTCACCACCAGCGGGATTGCCGCCAGCAGCACGCCGTCCTTCTTCGCATAGTCTGCACGATGGTTCGCATACGGGAAGTAGTCCATCTGGCCGCCGGCTGAGACCCACAGCGTTGTCCCCACCAGGTCCTTCGCGTCGGCCAGCGACGACTGCCGCTTGTGCTTCAGGAAGACCAGGTCGTCATCGGCGATCTTGTACTCCGGCTTCGCGACCTTGGCCTCGGGTGCGTTGCGTTCGCGATAGATCATTCCGACGCGTATCCCGACCACCGCAATGATCAGCAGGGTCGCTGCGACTGCCGCCTTCTTTCCGTTCTCCATCCGCACATCCTCCGTCGCGCTGCAGGCTTCTATCTCTCGGATGCAATCCTAGTCGATCGGCTCAGTCGTACTCAGCTCCCGGTTCGCTTCCATCAGCGAATCAGCCGTCAGCGAGTCCGCCTCGCGCAACCGCGGGAAGGCAAAGGCCGCCGTTCCAGTTACGATCAGCGACCCGATTCCACCGATCACCACCGCCCGGACCGCTCCCCACCAGTGCGCCGTCAGGCCGCTCTCGAACTCACCAAACTCGTTCGACGCCCCGATAAACAGCCAGTTCACCGCGCTGACGCGGCCACGCATCTCGGGTGGCGTCGCCAGTTGCAGGATGCTCGACCGGATTACAACGCTGACCATGTCACTCGCGCCGACCAGCACCAGCGCCACCATGCTGAGCCAGATGCTCTTCGACAGGCCAAACAGGACCGTTGCCGCGCCGAAGATCCCCACCGAGATCATCATCAGCTTGCCCGCGCGCCGCTTGATCGGCCTGATCAGCATGGTCAGCGAGACGACCAGCGCGCCACAGGCAGGCATCGCCCGAAGCAGCCCGAGCCCCTGCGGCCCGGCGTGCAGAATCTCCGTCGCAAAGATCGGCAGCAGCGCCACCGCTCCGCCCAGCAGCACCGCAAAGAGGTCGAGCGAGATCGAACCCAGCAGCAGCTTCGCCTTCCACACATATTCAAGTCCAGCGAGCATCGTGCGGACGTCAAAAGCCTTCTTCTCCGTAAGGACAAGCCGGGTCCGAATCAGGCCAACCAGCACGAGAAAGCCCGCCAGCATGACCAGCGTGAAGGCGTAGACCACGCCCGCACCCCTCCATGCAGCCAGCGCCCCGGCCAGCGGCAGCGTGAAGAGCAGGCCACCCACAGCTGGTCCGGCAATATTAGCGATTTGATAAATCGACGCGCCCCAGGTAACGGCGTTGACGAAGTGCTCCTTGGGAACAAGGCTCGGCAGCATGGCCGATGAAGCCGGCCCGCTGAACGCCCTGCCCATACCAATCCCGATCAGGACGGCATAGATCGGCCAGACG
>CAZZZQ010000366.1:0-4428 GCA_964658405.1 uncultured Sphingomonas sp. | reverse complement strand
GGAAGGAAGCCCATGTCGCGCATGCGATCAACCTCGTCGAGGACGAACATCTCAACCGAGCTGAGGTTGATCGAGCGGCGGCGGAGGAAGTCTTCGAGGCGGCCAGGGGTCGCAACGACGAGACGGGGGCCGCGCTCAAGCTGATCGAGCTGCGTGTTCTCGGAGAGACCACCGCAGACGAGCACAGCGTCGCCACGCGAACCGGGGACCAGTTTGCCGTAGGCCTCGAGAACCTGCATCGCGAGCTCGCGGGTCGGAAGCAGGATGAGCGAGCGGATCGGGCCGCGCTTGCCGCGGGTGCTGGGGACCGAGTTCGCATCCATGCGCTCGATCATCGGGATCAGGAAGCTGAGGGTCTTGCCGGTGCCGGTTGAGGCGGTGGCAAGAATGTCCGAACCTTCGAGCGCGGGCGGGATCGCCTTGGCCTGGACCGGGGTCGGCAGCTTGAAGCCGGCGGCGGCGAGGCGGCTCTTGAGGGAGTCGGAGATGTTGAAGTCATTGAACTGGACATCGCTGACCAGCGGGAGGCCGGTCGGTGTTACGAGTACTTCTTCGTTCAGGGGCTGTTCGATCGTTGCAGAGGTCAAGATTTTTCCTTAGAGGTGTTAAGAATCAGCCGTCCATAGCGGGACGTGGGGGCGCAGGGATGCCGAGGCACCATGGATTCATTGAGTCAGCATTGCTGTCGAGGTTCGAAGCGCTGCTGCTGCACGGCGAGATCTGTCCGTTGACAGACCTTCCAGCCAGAGCAACCAGCGCGACTTCTATCATAAGAAGGTATGCGGTGGGTAAGGAGATCGCAGTCTCTGGCTAGATCCAAATCCACTCCGGATCCTTGCCTGCGATGCCTGTGACCAGATTTCGCTGAGCACATACAAATAGTAGCACAGATGGCAAGCGGTAAGGCAACCCTTTTTACAAGGAGGTTTTACCGCCTGCCTGAAGGGGTCGCATCCCTCTAGATATGGCAGCTCGCCATGCCGCGCTTTTCGAGATACCGCTGGTGGTACTCCTCGGCTTTCCAGAAGAGAATCGAGGGCACGACCTGGGTTGCCACCGGCTTACGCAAACTGCCGGACGCGTTGAGTTCGTTGATCTTAGCCTTAGCCTGAAGGGCCTGGTCGTCTGAGTGAGTGAAGATCACGCTGCGATACTGCGTGCCATAGTCCGGTCCCTGCCGATTGACCTGCGTCGGATCGTGCAGCGAGAAGAACGCATCCAGCAGCGCCTCATATGAAAGCCGTGAAGGATCGAAGGTGACCTCGACGACCTCGGCATGGCCGGTGCGGTCCGTGCAAACCTCTTTATAGGTTGGGTGCTCAAGATGCCCGCCCTCATAGCCGGCGGCGGTGTCGAGCACGCCGGCCAGCTCGTTGAGGCGGGCCTCTACGCCCCAGAAACAGCCCGCGCCAAATGTTGCCTTTTCAAGTGCCACGATGACTCCTTTACCTCTGATTGGATGATCCAAAGTCAGGTTCGTTACCAGCCCAATCGTGAATTGCATGAGTATTCTGGGCGCGCCCATCAAGGACCGTCAAGGTCAACAAAGCTCCGGCAGTCGTTTGATCAAGTTGCGCTTCAGGAGTGTTCGCTGGAAAATAAGTAAATAATTATTTATATCGAGTATGTTTCATAGTACATTTGGTCAAGTAACTCGTACCTCTGGAGGCAGGATGAGTCTTTCATATCAGGAAAAAAGTATCTGGGCGTCCCTCGCTGGGATGATCGTGATCTACGGTTACTACTTCACCACCTCCGGACTGACCGGCGGCATGACGGTGAGCTTCTTCCTCTGGACGGCGGCGCTTCTGGTCGGCATCCAGATCATCGCGCAGGGATATCTCGCGATCCGCTCGCGGGTTGAGCGGAAGGACGAGCGCGACCTTGCCATCGACGGCAAGGCCTATCGCAACGCCTACTTCTTCCTGATGGCCGGAGTCTTCCTGATGATCGCGAACGGGGTGACGGGAACCTTCTTTGGATGGCCTGTAGCAGGCGGCCGATCGGTCCTCTTCCTTGCGAACCTGATGCTTCTGCTGATAGTTCTGACCGAGATCTTCAAGTCGGTTACGCAGCTCGTGCTCTACCGGCGGGGAGTCTAGGCGTGGCCAACCCTCCCATCACGAACACCATGCGGAAGCTCCGCTTCGAGCGCGACGAGATGACCCAGCAGGAGCTCGCGGAACGGGTCGGCGTAACCCGGCAGACTGTCCTCGCGATCGAGGCGGGCAAGTACTCACCGTCACTTGAGGTGGCATTTCGGATCGCAGAGGTCTTCGGCCTGCCGCTCGAGGCGGTCTTTCAACACACCCCGGGCAGGCCTGCGACCAAGCCTTAGCTCGGGCGGCGACGCGGCGCCTTGCCCCCGGTGGGCTGGCGTCGCGGCATGCCGGAGCGAATCTTCTTGACCGGCGCCTTCAACTGGGAGAACTCGGGCAGCTTCGCCTTGGGGACGACCTTTTTACCCTTTGCAGCGCGATCGAGTGCCTGCACCTCGCCCGGGGTCAGCTCACGGAACTCGCCCGGCGGGACGTCCAGCCGCAGCGCTCCGTAGCCGATGCGGCGAATCTTTTCGACATGGTGGCCGATCTCTTCGAACATCTTGCGGAGCTGGCGATTACGGCCTTCGGTCAGGGTCAGCTGGTACCAGGGATTGTCGCCTCCGCGTGCAAGCTCCACCTGTGCGGGCTGGGTGATGACGCGATCACGACGACCGGAGCGGATCTCGTCCAGGCGGCCGCGGTCGATCATGATGCCGCGGCGGAGCTGGTCGATGCTCTCAGGCGTGGGCTGTCCGCTCACCTTCACCAGGTAGGTCTTTTCGACGCCGGCTGCGGCCTTTGAGAGCGAGTTCGCCAAAGTGCCGTCGTTCGTCATCAGCAGCAGGCCCTCGCTGAGATAGTCGAGGCGCCCGACGGGATAGAGCCGGACGGAGTCGCCGTGCGGACCGGACTTCTGCTTGGCCATCAGCTGCATGACGGTGGGGCGCTTCTCCGGGTCGTCGAGCGTGGTGACATAGCCGCGCGGCTTGTTGAGCATGTAGTAGCGCTGCTGCTCCGGGCCAGCCAGCAGCTTGCCGTCGACGCGGATATGGTCGCGCGTCGCGTCGTGACGGGTGCCAAGCGTGTTGACGACGGTGCCGTTCACCTTGACGCGGCCTTCGAGAATAATCTCTTCTGCCTTGCGGCGGCTGGCAATTCCTGCCTGCGCGAGGATCTTCTGGAGGCGGTCGCCCTTGGGTTCAGCGTCGGGTGGAGGTGTGGCGGAGGGGCGTTTGGTGGTCATGGTTCCTGACTTTCTGACTGCGGAGCGGCTCATCGCGGTCGGGGAGAACAAAAGAAAGAGCTGGCAGCTTCAAAGAGAAGCGGCTGCCGCCAAGTCTCCATTGTAGCTGCCAGCCTTGTCATTGCTGAACTTTAAACGTTGTTGGTGTCGATCGCCGGGGTACGCTGCAGGCCGTCCGGGGCCGGCTTCAAAGGCTGGTCGGGAGCGTATTCGTTGTCACCCTCAGGCGTTGCGACGGTGTCGGGCTCCTGATCGGCTGGTGTATCGGGGGAATCTTTAGGGTCTTCCTTCGGGTCAAGCACGCTCATCGACTCTCCTCCGACTCGCCCTGAATCTCTGCGTCCAATGCAGGCGAGTCGCCTTCGTCTGATTCGTCATAGTCTGGGGGCAGGCAGGAGATTCTGCCATCGGCCGGCACTGTGTTCAATTCTGAGCTATCGCCATCCGCCTGGGGGTCGACCGAGTCGCGCTCCTCGGCCAGGTTCGCCTCGGTAATACTCTCGATGCCCCGCGAAGCCGTTCCTGGACCCGTAGTGTCTATCTTCATCGCTTGCTCCTCGTTGATCTTAAAGCTCCATGACTCAGACGTGATGTAAGGAACGCAGACGTAAGAGCCAAGGGAGACCGTTTTGTCGTTCCAGTCTGTGTAGTGCGGTAGGATGCGAGAAACATGAGGACTGCCCGATAAGCTTCATCTGTCCTTTGAGGAGACAGAACTGCCCTTTTTGTGTGCGAACTACAGACACACAAAAAAAATGCCTGGGCATGAGCAAAAGTAAACATCACAATCGGTTCGTGAAGACTAACGTGCAAAGTAATCAACCATTTAGGTTGCTAAAGATACTCACTATTCGTTACCTTCAAGTGTTGTAGAGTAGAGTTTTTTTGGGCCTCTGGAACTCGACGCGCGACCGGCTCAAGTCGTTGAACTGCACTGCTGAACCACCTGAACGAAGGACCGACAGGCTGTCTGATCCAACTCAGGCCTACACTCAAAGCGTCTCACCGAGAAGGGTTACTATCATATGCCGCAAACTGAATGTCCAAAATGTCATGCCCTCCAGGCACGACGCGTCAAGCAGGAAGGCTTTTGTAGGATCTACTCTCCCGATCTCATCATATGCGCCAGTTCTTTCATCCACC
>CAZZZQ010000365.1:1090-4446 GCA_964658405.1 uncultured Sphingomonas sp. | reverse complement strand
CGAGGAGGTAGTTCCGTTTTCTAGCTCGCGTCTAGCTAGCAGGCTGGATGATCCCAAAGCCCCACAAGCGTGAAGGGAAAAGCCACACTTAGCCAACCGCTACGCCGGCCGCCCCAGCAAGATCGTCAGCGAGTGCCACCAGCCCCACTGCGACGCGTAGTTCGCTCCAATCCCGGCGAACAGAGTGCACGCCAGCGCGACCGGGTACGGCGAGTACACGCGGCCCGCCTTCCGCCAGTCATCCACCATCAGCAGCAGGAAGACGACGCACATCAGGCCCATCGCGAGGTTCACGTTCCTCGTGAAGTTGTGCCGAAACACCGGCAGCATCGGCATCGCGCGCAACAGTGCCGGCGGCATCATCGTCAGCACGGTACAGCTGATCCACCGCGCATGCCGCTGTAGATCGCGCCCGGTGTAGATCGCCAATCCAACATAAAGTACAAGATCCAGCAGCGCGCTGACGTCCAGAAACGCCAGGTGGTTGACGATAAACGGCGGGATCTCTGTGCCGTGATACATGCTGCGAATCATCAGGAAGCCGATCACGACGATCGCCGGAATCAACGCAAACGCGCCCCAGCGACCGAGCGTGCGATGCAGCCGCAGCCGCCCGCGCTGGTAGAGCATCGGCTGCACGATCAGCAGCGCGATCCATCCGCCCATCAGGGCTCCGTGGACATGGTGCAGCAGCGGCTGCGTCCGGATGACGGCAAAGTAGCTCCGCGCAAACCCGACCCACGTCACCACAATGGCCAGCAGAAAATACCACTGCGCATGCGGATAGAGCACGCCGGGCCGCGTCTTCGTCGGTGAGAGTACAGCTGTCGCCATCGTCGGCTCCCGCATGAAGCGAAGGGTTGGAAAAGGATGCTCCCATTGTGGGGGTGCGGGGCCGGTTCGGCAAGGAAATAGAAGGTCGTGCGTCGACTCGAAAGTAATACTGCCTTGAGAAGGCGCTTCTCCAGACAGCAAACTTACTCAGACCTTTGATCGTTCAGCGTTCGCACTTTGCGGAAAGCCGACCTCTGAGAATCACCGTTTTCACGCCGGTCGTTTGATGAAACAACCGCCGTGAGATCGTCGGTAAAAATGGCGAGTTTTTAAGAATACGGTCACTCTTCAGTTGCTGTACTCGAAATGCCACCACGTAGAGTCCGAGACTTTGAAGCCCTCTGACTCCATCGAGTAACGGAGCGTATCGCGGAACCACCGCTGCCGCTCTGTGCCGCCCGGGTAGAAGGCCCGTGCTCTTTCGGTCGCCTCGCCGTAGCCGCTGGTCATTTGTACCGGACGACCAGTCGTCAGATCATAAAGCGTTAGGTCGACCCGCCATGCCCGACAAGCTGTGGACTCCCTATTGAGGGGTGGTTGGACCCAAAGAGGAGCAAGCCGTACCCGCGTTGCCGGAGACGAGCCGAAGCCTTCATGAGAGCTTGCGCGATCGCCGTTTCGTGTGGAGCATGAGATTCCAGATTGGCTGCCCGTTCCGATCGGAGCTTCGCTGCGGGCTGACGGAGCGGAGTGGTTTTGGAAGCAGAAGGCGCACCTGGGGACAGACTCGGAAAGCGCACACTGCCAATCCACACAGCTGGGATCTTTCCCCGGTCATCGCGTTCAAAACGCACTTGTTCTACCTGGTAGAAGCCCCTGTCCGGAAGGATGAAGGTGTCTTTGCCCGTTTGTTCCAGCGGCTCAGAGTCGAACCACTCCACCAGGATATGAAGCTTGCCTCCCGCCTCCAGCACGAACAGCTTGTCGTAGTCCCAGCCGTATTCACCGACGTACCCTGTCCACTCGGGAGCCTCGTCCGGAACTTTGTCGGGAAGGCGTGTGAAGGGCTTACCGCGGGCTATGAGTCCGTCACCCTTCAGGGCCACACCCATGGACCACCAGGAGAGACGGCTATCCGTGATGAAGTCCTGGCCTTTCTTCTTCAGCTCAGCCAGGTTGCCACCCGTGCTTCTGGTCAGCATGAGATGGCCGCTCTGCTCCTGAACGGTCAGGTTGCTCTCAGCTCCTTTGTACGTGCCGACCGCGGCACGGGCTTCTTCGATCGGGGGGAGCGACCTGACAACAGGCGCGGGAGGCGCGGTCTTTAACTTGTTAGCCAGAAGGAAGCGAAGCGCATCGTCGGCGAGATGCTCCATCACCGCGTTCACGTCATCCATGTTCGTGGCGACGACCACGCCGAGTCTCTCGTCGGGCAGGAAGCTCAGCTGCGTGGTGAAGCCGTACACCTCGCCCCCATGGCCAAACATCCTGTGACCATCCAGCGAATCGATTGCGAACCCCAGGCCGTAGTCCCCGCCGAACTGAGGAGTCAGCATCTGTTGCAGAGACTGCGGCGAGAGGATCTGCTTGCCATCGAACGAGCCGTTCTGCGTCACCATCGTGAGAAATCGGCTCAAGTCATCCACCGAGGTGTACATCGACGCTGCCGGGCCTTCTCCCAGCTGGAAGGTGGGCGCAGGAAAATCCAGACCATCGTAGGTCCACATTCGGCCCTCAGCGAGGTGCGCTTTCAGGTGCGACCGGGGAGAGAAGGCGCTGTCGGTCATGCCGAGCGGTTGCAGAACCGTGCGTCTGACTGCCTCTTCGAAGGGCTCCCTGGCGACGCACTCCAGGGCGTAGCCAACGACGGCAACGCCAGCATTGGAATACTTGAAGTGCGTCTGCGGCGCGAAGAGAAGAGTGGTCTGGTTCAGACTCTTGACCGTCGCTGCGAGCGAGGGGCTCCTGCTGTCAAAGTAGTGCCCGACGGGCGGCTCTCGGGTCAGCCCGGACTTGTGCGACATCAGCTCACGAAGGGTGATGTCGCCGCCGAAGGGATTAGCTGGGCGGAAGTCCCGCAGAACCTGCGTGATCGGTTCATCGAGGTGTAGCTGGCCCTGCTCGACCCTCTGCATAATGGCCACATCTGTGAAGAGCTTCGAGACGGAGCCGACCCGATAGATGGTGCGAGCGGTTGCGGGGCGTCGGTGAGCATGATCCTCAAAGCCAAAGCCTTCTGACCAGATCAGCCTTCCATCATCGATGAGAGCGATCGAGAGGGCAGTCAGATGCTTGTCCTTCATCTCGTAGACGATCTCAGACCGAAGCGCGGCAACGCTCTCCTGGTAACCGGACCGAGCAACACTGTTCTGTGCCCAGGCAGCGGAGTGGACCGATCCCAGAGCAGCCATCAGTAAAAGCTGCAGCGGCCGGATTCTACTGAAGTCCGAGGCGAAGGGCATCTTGAAAGCTTATACGGCAACATCGGAGTTCTAGTTCTCGGGAACGCCTGGCCCTGCAGCTCCGTCGAAACGAGGTTTGTGACCGCTCGTTTCGAAGAGTTGAACTCCGAGCCGCTCGTC
>CAZZZQ010000365.1:0-1080 GCA_964658405.1 uncultured Sphingomonas sp. | reverse complement strand
CATTTCCGCTATCGTAGAAGCGACACTGCCCATCACCAACGAGGGAGCGGCCATGACGACTCTGACCCACGCAGCACGAACGATCCTCGGCGTAATCGCCTGCAACGCAGCCATGGCCGCCGTCCTGCTGGCGCAGCCCGCGGGCAGGCATCGAGCTCCGGATACAGCGGCGACGCGTGCCCGCACCACCATCCTGCGGGATGTCTTCATCGACCACGTTCGCTCCGCCGGCTTCACCTGCCCGATCGCCGCGCCGCGGATCCTGGTCGAAGACGTCCCCTCCTTTGGACGCTACGACGACGCGACGAACACGCTCCACACCTCCGACTGGACCCTGCTCCGCCCGGACGAGAAGGAGTCCTTCAAGCAGCTCGCCGGCCCCAAAGCCGATGACGAAGCGGTCCACGAGGTCTTCGAAAAGGCCGCGCACGGATGGATCTTTGCGCATGAGATGGGCCACTGGTGGCAGGCCTGCGAGGGCTACACCGCACACCACTCGCACTACCAGGCCGAGTACGGCGCGAACCGCATCGCCCTCGCCTTCTGGCGCGACCTCGACCCCTCGGTCGTCACCCTGATGGGGTCGCTCTTCCACCACGTGGTCGACGACACGCCGTCGCCGGTCCCCGC
The DNA here is from genome assembly GCA_964658405.1 of uncultured Sphingomonas sp. GTDB lineage: Bacteria > Acidobacteriota > Terriglobia > Terriglobales > Acidobacteriaceae > Edaphobacter. Next base: position 450 of record CAZZZQ010000365.1, on the reverse strand, counting down.
CGGCGCAGAGGTCGAGGAGTACTTCAACACGAACTACGAAGCGCTCGGCCCAACCCCCGCCTACCCGTGGTTCCAGGCCCACATGGGCCTCGCCCTCGAACAGGAGAAGCCGAATCCCACGTGGAAGGCAGTCCTCGCGTCGACTAAGAATGCCCCGCCGCAGCGATGATGCAGGGGGATCCTCAAACATCCGGCCCCGCCAACGACCTTCGCTCCGCATCACAGCACGAAAAGGCCACGCAACAAAAGGGTAAAGCCTGTGTCCTCACCACGGTACGTCACGGTTGAGCGGAGTTTGAATGCGGGTTGGTGGTTCTTGTTCTCTGGCGATGTTGTTTTTGAGCGCCATGCTTGCGGGCTGTGGTGGAGGTGCAAACCCAGGCACCGGAACGACGCCCGGTCCCGGCACACCAACATCGCCTGCATTGGCGATTCAGGGCACAGGCTTCA
>CAZZZQ010000364.1:0-4451 GCA_964658405.1 uncultured Sphingomonas sp. | reverse complement strand
CGTGCCCTGCCGCGACGACGGCCTTCAGGGTTGGAACGGCGAACTCTGGCGTTCCACAAAAAACTAACTTCACCTACCACTCACCGTTCTTTTGCAGCTTCTTGATCTTGCGCAGCACCAGGTCGCGCTTCAGGCGGCTGAGGTGGTCGATAAAGAGGATGCCGTCGAGGTGGTCGATCTCATGCTGCAGCGCGCGGGAGAGCAGCTCTTCGCCTTCAACCTCGATCCACTTGCCGGTGACGTCCTGGGCCTTGACCTTCACCCACTCGGCTCGCGCCACCTTCTCGCGAATCTCGGGGAGGCTGAGACAGCCCTCCTCCTCAACCTGGCGGCCCCTGCGGTCGATGATCTCAGGGTTGATGAGGACGATCTTCTCTTCGGGATTCTTCTGGAAGCTGACGTCCACAATTGCGATGCGCTTTGACATATCAATCTGCGGAGCGGCGAGACCGATACCCTGCGCGGCGTACATGCTGTCGAACATCTCGTCGACCAGCTTCTTCAGCTTGCCGTCGAAGACGGTGACCGGCTCGCCGCGCTTTGCCAGCACCGGATGCGGATACTTTACTACCTCGTGAATGGTCGTCTTTGCCACTTAGTACGCTCGAATCTGCTCAAGATAGCCGTTGAAGTTGCGCTGCATCTCTCGCAGCGAGTCACCACCAAACTTCTCCACCACAAGCCGCGCTACGGTCAGCGCGACCATCGCCTCTGCTGCGACGCCTGCCGCGGGAACGACGCAGACATCGCTTCGCTCGTAAGCGGCCTTGACCGGCTCCCGCGTCTCGAAGCTGACCGAGCCGAGGGGCCGGCGCAGGGTCGAGATTGGCTTGAGGTAGCCGCGGACGACGAGATCCTCGCCGTTTGAGATGCCGCCTTCGATCCCGCCAGCGTTGTTCTTCTCGCGCGAGAATTTCGTGTGGCCCTCGGTTCCCTCGTAGGCGATGGCGTCGTGCACGGTCGAACCGAGCGACTCCGCCGCCGTGACGCCGCGCCCGAGCTCAACGGCCTTCACCGCCTGCAGGCTCATGACGGCCTGGGCGAGCAGGCCGTCGAGGCGCTCATCCCAGTTGACGTGGGTTCCGACGCCTGGGGGCAGGCCGTGGACGACGACCTCGAAGACGCCGCCGATGGTGTCGCCGGTCCGGAGAACGGCGTCGACCTCGGCCTTCATGCGTGCTTCGCTGGCCTCGTCCGCACAGTTCAGCAGGACGGTCTCTTTGGACTGGAGGGCAACGATCTCCTCCCAGGTGACGGGGCGATCGAGTTCTGCTTTGCCGACGCGGATGACGTGGCTGGCGACGCCGATGCCGAGCGATCGGAGCAGGAGCTTTGCCATCGCACCGGCGGCGACACGGGCCGCGCTCTCGCGCGCGGAGGCCCGTTCGAGAACGTAGCGGGCGTCGGGAAAGTCGTATTTGAGGCTGCCGGCAAGGTCTGCGTGGCCGGGCCGAGGGGAGGCGACGGCCTTGTGCTTGGTGACGTCTCCGGTCTCGACGGGGAGGATCTCGCCCCAGTTCTTCCAGTCGTTGTTGGCCAGCGTCATCGCGATCGGCGAACCGATCGTCTTGCCGTGCCGGACACCGCTGAGGATGTGCGCGGTGTCGCGCTCGATCCGCATACGGCCGCCGCGGCCATAGCCCTGCTGCCGCCGCCAAAGCTCGCGGTCGACAAACTCCTGCTCAACCGGAACGCCGGCTGGCATCCCACTCACCATGGCGACGAGACTCTCGCCATGGCTCTCTCCCGCTGTCGAAAAACGCAACATATTCTCTCTCAGGCCAAACTGAGATTGTAACAACTTTGGCCGAATCGCCCTTGATCGATCGACTTTGAGCCCTTTACGGCTGGCCTACTGCTGCTCGACCAACCGCTTCATGATGAGGCTGTCGGCGGTGTTCAGGCCGGTCAGGCCGTCGGCGACTGCCTGGCGGTCACGGTCGTTCCGGTTCTGGCTGACCTTCCACCTGCCTTCGAGCCGGCGGATGGGGAGTTCGAGGCCGATGATGCCCTTGAGGAGCGCCTGGATGAAGTCTTCGGGGGCGTCCGCGACCTTCCACGGGATGGCTGATCCGGCCTCGTGCTCGTCGGTGAGGCCTTCGAGGTGCGCCATCAGCCAGCCGGGATCCTCACGCAGCTGCAGCTGGCCGTAGGCGTGAACGACGGCGTAGTTCCAGGTCGGGACCTCTTTGCCGTCCTCGAGCTTGCCGGGGTACCAGGAGGCGGAGATGTAGTGCTGCGGGCCGGCGAAGATCGCGAGTGCGTCGATTGCCGGCGAGTAGCTCTTCCACTGGGTGTTGGCGCGGGAGATGTGGCCGTGGAGGACGCCGAACTCCGAGCCGTCGTCGATCAGGACCATGGGGATGTGCGAGGCGACGAGGCCGGACTCGCCGGTGGTGACCAGGGCGGCCAGGGGCTGCGATCGCATCAGCTCCCAGAGGACGGGGAGGCGATTTTCTTCGTTGGCCCGTGGAATGTACATGCGCCCTCCCTAGTCGTCGGCGAGAAATCCCTTTGTGCTTAACAGCGGCCGGTCCATCGAGCGGACCCAGTCGGTCATCTCGCCGGCGCCCTTGCCGTTGGCGGCCATCTTGCCGAACTCGCTGCGCATGGTCTGCATCTTGGCCTCGAGGTCGTCGAGGGCGCTGAGCAGGATCGCCTCGGGGGTCATGGGGAGCTTGGGGGAGCCGAACTCGTGCTTGCCGTGATGGCTGAGGATCATGTGCTCGACCAGGATGCGCAGCTTGTCGGGGAAGGGGGCGAGGGCCTGGACCTTCTCCCGCAGCATGCCCTGCGCGATGCTGATGTGGCCGATCATCTGGCCTTCGAGCGTGTAACCGAAGCTGCTCTTCCAGTGGAGCTCGCGGATCTTGCCGATGTCGTGGAGGATCGCGCCGGTGACGAGCAGGTCGGGGTTGACCTCGGTGTAGAGGGGCGCGGTGGCGAGGCAGACGCGGACGAGGGTGACGACGTGCTCCAGCAGACCGCCGAGCCAGGCGTGGTGGAGGACCTTGGCCGCCGGGGCGGAGCGGAAGGCACTGCCGATGTCGTCATCTTCAAGGAAGGAGAGGACGAGGCGCTTCAGGTCTTCGTTCGAGAATGCGTGGACATATCCGAGCAGCTCTGACCACATCTGGTCGACGTCGTACTTCGTTGCGGGCATGAAGTCCGCGGGGTCGACCTCGGAGTCTGTCGCGCTGCGGAGCTTCTGCAGGGTGATCTGGAACTTGCCCTGATACTTGCTGACCTGGCCCTGCGCCTTGACGTAGCAGCCCTCGCTGCAGGTGGAGACGACGTCGGCGAACTCCTCCCACATGCGGGCCTCGAAGGCTCCGGTCTTGTCGCTGAGGGTGAGGGCGAGGAACTGGCCACCCTGCTTTCGGTCTCGCACCGAGAGGGAGGAGATGGCGAAGTAGCCTGTGACCATCTCGTTTTCGAAGTTCACCGCGTCCGCTACGTAAAAGTCTTTCATCGGCCCTCAGGATATCGTGTGTGTCCGAAAAGATGGCCCGGAAAAGCAGACGCGGAGACCATAGGCCTCCGCGTCTGTCGTACATGGTACGAGGTGGTCTAGATTCCCGGGGGCGGTGTGCCGATCGGGTTTCCTGGCGTTGCCGGTTGGGTGGTTCCCTGCGGAGGCGTGTCGGAGGAGGGTGCAGCCGCGGGAGGAAGGGTCGTCTGGTCCGAGGTCGGCTTGGGAGCCTTCGCCGGGCCAGCGGTTCCTTCGTAGACGGTTCCGCGGTCGGCGGCCTTCGACGGGGTCTCGATGGGTGCGGGGCCGGCGGGCTTCGGAGCCTGCTGCTGCAGACGCTCCTTGGCTGCTCCCTTGACCTTCACCTTCTTGACCTTCTTGGCCGTGTCGCCGCTGAGTCCGAGGGGTGCGGCCTGGGTGTTCGCCGCGGCCTTCTCGTCCGTCGTCATCGCGGGAGCTGCAGAGGCTGCCTTCTCCTGGATCTTGGCGGACTTCTTCTGGACCTTCTCGACCTTGACGGCCTGGGCACGGTCGCTGAAGCGGGTCTTCTTCTTCTCGGGCGCGACGGGCGTCAGAGGATTGACGTCTGCCGTGTTCGAGTTGGAGGTGTCGATCGGAGCAATGGCGGTTCCGGGTGCCGCTTCGGCGCCGGGCTTGATCGGGCCCTCGTGGTTTGCGCCGAGGCCGTCGTCAGCAGCCAGACCGGCCTGCTCGGGTGCGCCCGGGAGCGAGTTGCGCGGAGCCTGACCGAAGCGGACCTTCTCGCGCTTGACCTTGTTGCGGCGGGTGATCTTGGCCATCGTGCCGCCGGTGGTTGAAGGACCGCTTGCCGGGACCGATGCGACGCCAGTTGCCGCAGGCGTCGCGGCTGGAAGAGCGCCGGCGACGGTGGGGCTGGTGGTGCGGGAACCCTTCTTCGCAACGGTGGAGTAGGCTGTAGTGGGACGATAATTTTAGTTGGACTAAGGGTGGTGGTTAA
>CAZZZQ010000363.1:0-4493 GCA_964658405.1 uncultured Sphingomonas sp. | reverse complement strand
AGATTTGCCTCTATCCAGGATCCATTCTTGACGAAGGTGATTACTTGAACGCCAGCTCCCAGAAGCTGTCCGGGATGGACCTGGAGCCGTCCTACGCGCCCATCGGCAGGAGCGAAGATCTTTGTGTAGTTGAGATTGACCTTTGTGGCTGTTAGCGCGGCGATCTTCGCGGCGATCTGTGCCATCAGTCCCGCGTCCTTGGCATTCAGAGCGGCTCTCTGCGCAAGCGATCCAGCCAGCGCGGCCTGGCTTGCTGAGGTTGCTGCCTTGAAGCGCAGTAAATCGGACCGCCTGCCCTGCATCGCTGCCTCAGCCCCATCACGCGCAGCCTGCGCCTGTTCGAACTGCTGCCTGGTGGCCGCGCGGTTTGCGACCAACTGGGACTGCCGTTGATACTCAGCTTCGGACTGGGTGACCAACGCCTGCTCCGCGTTGATGCCCGCCCGCGCTGCATCTCCCGCAGCCTCAGTCTGCGCAATCGCTTCCTTCGCCGCCCCCACGCTGGCATCCGCCGCTCGCTTTGCCGCCTGGTTCGCTGCAAGCTGCGCCCTTGCACCCTCGATTGCGGCTTGTGCCTCGAAGACCACGGCCTGATAGTCTGCATCGTCGAGCTCGACGATCAGTTGTCCTGCCTTCACGGCCTGATAATCCTGCACACCGACATGCCGGACCATGCCACTGATCCTTGTGCTCAGCGGAATCTGATCGGCTGCGACGTAAGCGTCGTTCGTCTTCTGAAGTGCAGCGTCACCCCGCCACAGGTCCCAGTGACCGCGAATAGTAAAAAGCAGGAGCAACGCCACAGCAAGGATGCAAACAGGGATTGCGACGGACCACTTCTTCACGGGTAAGGCCTCCTGTAAGGTCTGCTTCCTACAGCCTGATCACAAGGTGCCGACATCGCATCGCCGTTGCATCGTTATGCTTCGGCAAGAAAAGACTTCAGACATTTGTAGATTGAAACCACCCGGGGTATAGAACGGTAGGTCAGAACAGCAAGTTCCCTGAAGGGGCTTTGGGTGGAACTGACGCAATCAAGAAGTCTGCGTAGGACGCTGGGGATGACTATCTCTAAGATCTGGTGGGGCCCGGGAGCTGGGATAGCGCTTCATCCAGCGCTATTGAGCACTGAATCTTCACGCAATCCAATCTTGTTGATGCACTCATCCTAACCTGTCTCGCGGGATACGCTTCAATAATTGAAGTACTTCGCATGAAGCGCGGTCAGTAATCTGCTACCCCTTGCCGGCAATCCTTCCAGCGATATCGGAAGAGTCCGCATCAAGCATGAGTCGGAAGACTAGTAAGTTGTTGCGTGCCAGTCAATTACTAGAATTCGGAGAAATCCAGGACTATCGATTTCGCGAAATTCGTACCGCCAACGTCCCCGATACCAACCTATTCCCACCTCTTCTAATCTCACATGCTGCCGAACTAGAAACACGGTGAGTCTGGAGGTCTTCGTGGGTGCTTCCGTACGCGCACTTTTGTTCTATGTCTTCCTGGTGTTCGTGGTGAGAATCGTTGGTCGCAGACCCGGGAAGCAGATCACGCCCTTTGAGTTCGTACTGGTGTTTTTCATGGGGGGACTCGCCCTGACCGCAATGGTGGGCGACGACGCGTCCCTCACCAACGCCTTCGTACAGATCCTGACGATCGCCCTTGCTCACTTTCTGATTGCATTGGCCAGAACCAGATCCAGCCGCCTCGCACGCCTACTGGACGGGACCCCTCTGATTCTTCTCGAGAACGGGCAGTGGCGGTCGAGAACCCTAAGCAAGATGCGCATCCAGGATGACGATGTCATGGCGCAGGCGCGGGATCAGGGTATTGCCACCCTGGACAAGATAGAAGTCGCGATTCTTGAACGGAACGGCCAGATCAGCATTATTGAGGGATAGAGATGAGTGAAGTAGATTTTCAAAAACCGGTGGAGGACTCTGTCCCCAGGGTGAAGGACGAGGTCGCCGTTGGGGAGGATCTGGACTTCCAGCGCAGGTGGTGGAAGTTTGAGAGCGCCATGTGGTGGTTCATTGCAGTCATCCTGATCTTGAACTTTGCGGGCATATTTGGCCGAGGTCCCCTGGCGCATGCCGTCCTCAGCAATACCGCGATGATCGTTCGATACGAGCGCGTTGAGCGTACAGGAACGCCTTCGATCCTGGACGTCCAGTTTCAACCAGAGGTGCTGGGAAGGGGGCCCGTGAAGCTCTACGTCAGCCAAAGCGTCGTGGAGGAGCTCGGCGCGCAACGAGTCATCCCCTCACCGTCTGACACGATGATCGGTCGCGGTGGCCTGACCTACACGTTTTCGGCCCGGGAGGCGCCTGCCGCTGTGCAGTTTGCCCTACAGCCTGCAAAGCCCGGCATCTTTTACTTCAAGCTGGAGGTGCCTGGCTATGCGCCTGTCTCAGCACGCGTCGTCGTGATGCCGTAGACAGGACAGCCTGCACCATTTCGGATCGAGGAGCACATGTTCACAATCATCAATGCGGTCGCTGGATACTTTTTCCTCATGCTGACGGTTCGGCTCCTGACGCGTCGCCCTGGAGCGCAGATGACGATGTTCGAGTTCGTGATCGTCTTCCTGATTGGCGGAGTCATCATCCTCTCGACGACAGGCGGGGACCGCTCGATCACAAACTGCGCGATGGCTATTCTGACGGTCGGTCTTCTGCACAACATCGTGGCGTGGGTGAAGGCCCGGTCCCCTCGATTCGGTGCACTAGTGGACGGCACCCCCTTGGTCCTGCTCAAGGATGGAGTCTGGGTCACCGAGGTGATGCAAGGAATGAAAATGGCTCCCGAAGACATTATGGCCGCTGCCCGCATGAAGGGAATTAATTCCATCTTCGATGTGAAGTACGCTGTTTTGGAGCGCAACGGCACGATCAGCATCATCAAAGCGAAGGAGGACGCGGAGTGAGTGACCAACCCCAGGATCGAGCGATTGAGACGGATGTCCCTGAACGCATGGATAAACTGCCATGGTCTAGATGGCACGTCCGCATCATTACGGCCCTTGGCACCTCATGGCTGCTCGATGGGTTGGAGGTCACGCTCGTCGGTTCATTGTCGGGCGTACTCGAGAGTCGGAACGGTCTCTCGCTTACGGATCCACAGGTCACTGCCGCAGCGACGATCTATCTTGCAGGGGCGGTCTGTGGAGCGCTCCTCTTTGGCCACCTTACAGACCGGCTGGGCAGGAAAAAACTCTTTCTCGTCACGTTGGCTACCTACTCCGTCGCCACAATCTGTACAGCTCTTTCGATGAATTTCCTATTTTTCGCCTGTTGTCGCTTCTTCACCGGTCTCGGTATCGGTGGTGAATACGCGGCGATCAACTCTGCCGTAGACGAACTCATCCCTGGCAAGGTACGCGGCACCGTGGATCTTTTCGTCAATGCGACGTTCTGGGTCGGGGCTACCGTAGGGTCCATCGCAGCCTTCATCCTCTTAGGAGGTCACGGACTTCCACTCGAAAAGAGCTGGCGCTATGCCTTCGGCATCGGTGGAGCGCTCGGCCTGGCTGTTCTGGTCCTCAGGTTGAAGGTACCCGAAAGCCCCCGCTGGCTCATGCTGCGAGGGAGGGAGCGGGAAGCTGATCGGGTCGTAGATCAAATTGAAGCTGAAGTGAAGAAAAGTGGCAGGCCGATTGCTCCCCTCTCAGCCGACAAACTTAAACTCACTACGAGGGATCACACCCCGCTCAAAGAGATCTTTGCAAATATGCTCGGCGAGAATCGGGCTCGATCCTTTCTTGGACTCGCGCTCATGGTCGGGCAATCCTTCTTCTTCAACGCCGTCTTCTTCACCTATGCCTTGATAGGGAAGAAGTTCTATCACCTCGGGGACGACAGCCTCCCACTTCAGCTTCTCCCCTTCGCCGTCGCAAGCTTTCTTGGTCCGTTGCTCTTGGGTAGGCTCTTCGACACCGTCGGACGCAAACCGATGATCACCGCGACCTACGGGCTTGCCGGCCTTATGCTGGCCGGAGTCTGCTACCCGTTCGCTCACGGCTTGATCGGACTCAAGGGACTTGGCATATGCTTTACCCTCATCTTCTTTGTCGCTTCCTCTGCGGCAAGCGCAGCCTACTTGACGGTCAGCGAGATCTTTCCGCTTGAGATGCGAGCGTTCGCGATTGCCATCTTCTACGCAATGGGGACGTTGCTCGGCGGCGTCGGTGCGCCTCTTCTCTTCGGGGAGCTCATTTCGACCGGATCGAAGACTCATGTTGCACAGGGATGGGCCTTCGGAGCCGCTCTGATGTTATTCGCCGCATTGATGGAGGCGTGGATCGGAGTCGAAGCGGCGGGCAAGTCCCTCGAATCCGTCTCAAAGCCGCTCCAAAGTAGGTAAGGTATCAGGGAAGCTGCGTCGCAGCGTGATGCTTAAAGTCGAGACCCAGGAGACGCCAACCGGCACCTCCTGGGTCATTTACGTTAAATTCGCTCTAGCGGTTGAGATCATGCACAGTATCAGCCACCGCA
>CAZZZQ010000362.1:0-4513 GCA_964658405.1 uncultured Sphingomonas sp. | reverse complement strand
GGCTCCGAACTTCTTCACGCCGTCATGAATCGCCTTATAGATCGAAAACTTGTCCGAGCCGGAGTGAACGCTCAGCTTGAGATTGTCCGGCAGCCCATAGGTCTCGATCGCAAACGCAATCGCCGCGAGGTCCTCCTCGAACTCCTTGGTGAACTGCGGAACATCGCCAACATAATCCACACCCTTGTTGAAGCGGCCGGTAAACTTCGGTGCGATCGTCTGGATCGGAATCTTCTCGTCTGCAATCGCAGCCAGAATAATCAGGAGCTCGACCGGCGTCTGCGGGGAGTCCGTCTCGTCCATCGAGACCTCGGGGACGAATTTGCCCTCACCCTTCTTCTCGACCAGGAAGCGGTAGATCGATCCGGCATCCTGCACGGCCGCAAGGAACTTATTCGCCACTCCGGTCACAAATACCTCATCCGTCTTGAAGGGCTCGGCAATGTGCGGGATCGTAACCGTTCCCACCAGCTCCGGGTGCCGCGCCACGAAGGCGGCCACATCCTCAGGTTTAGCCGGCTTGCCGATCATGTCCGCAACATCGAGTGTGAAGAAGTCGCAGGGCGCGAGGAAGCGCTCGACCGTCTTCAGGTTAATATGGTCTGCGTCGAGAAAGAACGGCTTCGTCCAGCCGAGCTCCTTGACCGCCGCATCAGCTGCGATCCTCGTCTGGCTCGGCTCGGACCCGATGATCATGTGCTCGCGGTTCGACTTGTTCCACACCGGCACAACCTCGACGCCGGCATCGGCTGCCAGCAGGCAGGCTGCAAGCTGCGCCTTCGCCTGGTGCGCAAAACGATCGCCTACACCGACGGAAAACTTGGGAAGCTTTAGTCCTTCACTCATTGCGATGCCACTCCTGCAAGCGAAATTGGTAGAACCACTTCAACGCACCCCAGCATACCCGCTCAGCACGACAACGGGCAAGTGGAGTGACGTCGACGCTTACGATTGGTTGAAACGGCCCTCGTAGGCCCAGAGGCCAAGGCCGGGATTTGAGATGAAGAAGATCTCTTCCCCGTCGACGATGTTCCAACCATCCGCAAGCGTGGCAGGGTTGTACTTCGCCGTGTACTCGGCCAGGTCACCGTACTCAAAATGCACGCCCTCGATCTCGGCCTGCGTCAGATGCCCCGGGCAGTATCGAATCGTGAATCGGCCCTCGCTCGAGCCGTGAATCAGGTGCGCAGCCGCGCTCAGATTCGCCGCCAGGTCGGCATCGTGCTTCACCGCCTCGAGCGTCGCCGGAGTTCCGCAGTAGCCATACTTGCGGATCAGACGATCGATCGCAGCGTCCTCGCCAAACTCGTGTACACCCGGCGCCAGGACGATCAGCTCCGCATCATCTGCCAGCGCCATCCGCGTGCGATAGACGCTCTTGTTCCCGAGCCATGTGCTGCGAAACTCATGCGGGTCAAGAAAGACCACGGCCTTCCTGATCTCGCGCTTCATCATCTGGAAGTTGACCTTCAGGCTGAGCGCCGCAGCATGCTCGAAGCACTCCGCATCGTCCCCGACATACATCCCGCGAATCACCAGTTTCCCTGCGGCATTCTTCGCGACGACGGTCTGTACATAGATGATCTGGGGCATCAGCGTCCCGAAGTGTTCGCTCGCATAGTTCAACACACGACGGACCGGGGTCTCCGTCCGGCCCATCATCCGCTCCATCCCGTAGACGGCTCCGAGGAAGTGCGAGCGATGGATCCCCATTACGCCGCCCGTCCCGACGAAGATATTTTTATTTCCGTTGGCCATTCCGACGACTTCGTGCGGAACGACCTGCCCGATCGAGAGGATCAGATCGTGCCCGCCATGGACGAGCAGCTTATTGACCTGCGCGGGCCACGTGTAGTCGAGCTTGCCCTCGCTGACCTCGTACAGAAAGGCGCTGGGCACCTCGCCGAGGGTCACGATATCGTTCCGCCAGTCGTGCACGCGAAACAGGTGACGCGGAGTCGACCCGAACATCGTTGCGATCTCGTGATCGGTCATCGGCTTGTGGGTGCCCAGGGCAGGCAGCACGTCGACCAGTTTTTCACCGTAGTACTCCGCCGCAAGCTCCGTCAGCACGCCACTCTGCGAGTGCATCCGGGTAAAGTCCGGAGGCACGGCAAGAACACGTTCTCTCGGTCCAAGGTTATCGAGCGCAGCGAACAAATTTCCGCGCACCTCTTCGGGAGACATCTCGGTCGTTGGAGATCCGGCAGCGAAAAATAAACTCATAGCAACCCATCCTACTCCGTGCTAGCATCCCGGAATTGACTACGAAGCGTCTTCCAAGCCTTCTAAACTTTCTGTTCGAACTTGTTCCGGAACGATGCGGAACGTCTGCCTTTGTTCCGCCCCCTTTCTTCTGTCAAACGACAACGCGACCGAGCAACCGGAACTAATTTTGAGGCCCGCTGATGAAGCAATCGATAAAGTCTGCCGTTTTGAGCCTGGCCATTCTTGGCCTGGGCGCGTCTTCGCCACATCTCTTCGCCGCTGAAAAGGCCGTGCTCAAGGGATCCCTTGCCGCCTCGGAGCCGGTGGCCTTCGACGTCTACATCCCGCTCAAAGACCGGGCAAAGCTGGAGACTGACCTCCAGTCACTCAACGATCCGAACTCTGCCAGCTACCATCAGTGGCTTACCCCTGCCCAGTTCACGGCGCGCTACGGAGCGAGCAGCGCCCAGATGAAGGCGATCCAGAGCAGCCTCGCCAGCTACGGACTGCAGACCACGGCCATGACGCCGCAGCACCTCCACGTCACCGGAACCGCCTCCTCTACCCAGCAGGCGTTGGGCACCGTGCTGAAGCGTGGTGTCTATGCGAACGGCCGCACTACGGTGGCCGCCGCCCAGGCCATGACGACGCCGGCAGCGCTCGCTGAGGCGGGTGCGGTTGTGACCGGCTTCTCATCGATGATCCGCATGCGGAGCCACTCGCATACGACGGCGGCCGCGCTCCCCGATAATCGCTACTCCGCGACTGGTGGCTACTTCTTCGACGACCTCAAGCAGGCTTACAGCTTCCCCAGCTACAAGACCTACACCGGCAAGGGAACGACCATTGGAATCCTGATGACCGGCGACTTCAACGCCTCCGACATGGCGAAGTACTTCGGCCACGAGAAGCTTGCCGTCCCCAGCTACACCACCATCAACGTCAATGGAGGCGCGCCGTTTGATCCGAACGGCTCCTTCGAAACGCACCTCGATCTGCAACAGAGCGGCGGCATGGCACCTGACGCCAAGGTATTGCTCTACAACCTCCCGGACCTCTCCGACGACAACGTCATCGCCGGCCTCTCGCAGATCATCGCGGATAACAAGGCTGATGTCGTCAGCATGTCCTTCGGCGGCCCCGAGGCCTTCTACACCGCCGCTGATAACGACGGCGTCGACTACACCTACCTGCTCCAGGAAGAAGATGACCTGATGGCCCAGGGCAATGCCCAGGGGATCACGTTCATTGCCTCCTCAGGCGACTCCGGCGCACTCTCTGCCTTCCCGGCCGTCTGCTTCAACGGTGGTCCGAACTGCGGATCGTTCGAGGCGTCCGTTCAATTCCCCGCCTCCAGCCCGCATGTCACCGGCGTCGGCGGAACGAACCTTGTCACGACCTACTCCACTTCGAACCTCAACTCCATCTACGTCCGCGAGCAGGCCTATGCGGACCCACTGGCTGAGGACATCTTCTACGGTACGTCGGCGGTGGGTGGCTACTGGGGTTCGGGCGGCGGAGACAGCGTCATCTTCTCGAAGCCGCTCTTCCAATTTGCGACCAACACGGGCAACAAGAAGTTCCGCACCGTGCCTGACCTCGCTCTCCACATGGGAGGCTGCCCGTCCGGCACCATCACGACCTGCAACCCGGATGACAGCTTCGACTACCTCGTCATCGGCGGCCAGTACTACGGGGTCATCGGCACCAGCGCCTCGGCTCCGGACTTTGCCGGGCTCACCGCCCTCAACGTTCAGCGCCAGGGCAGGCGCGTCGGCAACGAGAACTACTACATCTACACCCTGGCAACGTTGCAGAACGTCGGGCTCCCCATCAATGTCTTCAAGAAAAACATTCCTGGGTTCAATGGCCTCTACTACAGCACGCCCAAGGGCTATAACCGCGTGATCGGAAATGGCACGCTCAACGGTGTCAACTTCCTGCTCGCTCCATTTGCTCCGGTGGCTGGCACACCGCAGACTCCCTCCAACCCGTAGAAAGCGTCAGCAAAAAACGAGGGCCGGCGCTTGCCGGCCCTTTTTCTTTCTGCAAGCGAATTAGAGTTTATAGGCCTTCCGCACAAGGTTGACGGTCAGGTCCTGGACCACCTCGAAGGCCTCGTCCTCATCCAGCCGATGCTCCGCGACCAGCCTTGCCAGGAAGGCGCAGTCAATCCGGCGGGCAACATCATGCCGCGCAGGAATGGACAGGAACGCACGCGTATCGTCGTTGAAGCCGACCGTGTTGTAAAAGCCTGCCGTCTCCGTCGCTGTCTCGCGAAATCGCATCATTCCTTCAGGCGAAT
>CAZZZQ010000361.1:0-4526 GCA_964658405.1 uncultured Sphingomonas sp. | reverse complement strand
CGGGCTCATGAAGAGGCTGATCGGACGCGGTCCCAGGGGAGAGGTCGTGCGGAAGGCAGGGATCATGGCCATCGTTCTAAAGAGCGGACAGGTTAGGGCCGGGGACGCAGTCCTGGTCGAGTTGCCACCTGAGCCATGGGTGAAGATGGGACCAGTCTAGACCGCCCGGATCTACCGGGCGGTCTTCCAGACTATTTGGCCTGAAGAACGGCAACACCGTACTGTGCAAGCTGCACCGTGCCGACGTCTTTGTCGTCAAGAACGCTATGCATCGACGAGGGAAGCGTAACGGTCTGCGGGGTCTTCGCGAAGTTGACCAGGACGAAGACCTTTTTGCCATCTCCCGATCGCGGATAGACGTCCACTCCATCCGGCACAGGACCGAACGCAGCTTTGACTCCGCTGGTCTCTGCCATCCACTTTGCAGCGGTGAGCAGCGTCGCGTCATCCATCCATGCTCCGATGTAGGTGATTCGACCCTTGCCGACCTTACGGGTGATGGCAGCAGGTTGCCCGTCTAACCAGCCGTTCGACTTGCCGTAGCGCATGAGGACCTCAGTGTCCGGCGAGCTGGTGGAGAGCTGCTCGGCCCAGATCTTCGAGGTCGTGGAGCCCCACTTGCCGTCGACCGGTGGGATATCACCCGGCTTCGCGTTTGCCTCGGATTCGATGGCATACCACTGCTCCACGCGGCCGCCGAGCAGATCTCCGAGCGGGCCGGGGGCGCGTTTCACCTGCAGGCTGTTATCCGCGTCCTTCATGGCGGCGCGCTGTCCGAGAACGAGATGCCCCCCGTTCCTGACGTAGTCCGCCAGGTTCTTAGCTGCCTCGTCGGTGAGGACGGCCAGCCCTGGCGCAACAACCAGCTTGTAGCTGGAAAGGGGAGCGGTTGGGGCTACAACATCGATGGATTGCGCGACCTCACGCAGTGGCTTGTAGTAGCTGACGAGCTGGAGCTTGGGATCGAAGGCCTGGTTGTGACGCTGCCAGTCGATCGCCCATCGGCTGTCGTAGGAGTGGAGCATGGCGACCTCAGAATGAGGACTGGTTCCGGCGAGGGCGGGGCCTGCCTTGGCAAACTCTGCGCCAAGCTGTGCGACCTCCGGGTAGAGCTGAACGGGAGTACCATCGGAGCCGATCAGGGTGCCGTGCAGCTCCTCCTGGCCGTTTAAAGCGGAGCGCCACTGCCAGTAGCTGACGGCATCGGCCCCGTGACCGATATCGTGCCAGGCCATCGCGCGGACCTCACCCTTGTCGAGTGCGGTGTTGTCGGGAGACCAGTTGACGAAGCCGGGCTGCGTCTCCATGATCCAGAAGTTCTTCCTCAGGAAGCCGCGCGTGAGGTCGTGCGCGAAGCCGTTGGTGTAGGGGTCGAGGTGGCCGCGGCCGACGTAATCGTCCCAGGCGGACATGTCGAGATCCTGCGAGACGGTGTAGTGATCGTAGCCGTCGAACCAGCCCATGGTGTTGGTGGTGATGAACTGCCGCTTCTCGATGTTGGGGCGGAGGACGTCGATCTGGTTCTTGTCGTAGCTGCGCCAGGTGTCGGAGACGAAGCGCTTCCAGCTGAGGAGCAGGCCGGGATTGCCATACTTCTCCTCGATCGGGATCTGCGACCAGTCGGTATAGGCCTCGCTCCAGTAGGCGGTCGTCCAGCGGGCATTGAGATTGTCGAGGGTTTTATAGTGATCCTTGACCCAGCCCTGGAAGGCGGCCTGCGCTGCCGGCCCGTAGTCTTCACTGCTGATCTCGTTGTCGAGCTGCCAGCCAATCACGTTGGGATTATGGCCGTAGCGCTTCGCCATCCGCTCAGCGATGTCGCGGCACAGTTCGCGGTACTTCGGATCAATGAAGCTACCCTGCTGGCGATTGCCGTGCTGCTCGCGCTTCCCGTCGGCTTCAAAGCGAAGCGTCTGGGGGTACTTCTGGGTGAGCCATGCGGGCGGCGTGGCGCTGGGCGTTCCGAGAACGACAGCGATGTGGTGCTTCGCGGCGGCGGCGATCGCGCGATCGAGCCATTCAAACTGGAAGTTGCCCTCGGTAGGCTCCATGCTCGACCAGGCGAACTCGGTGACCCGGACAAAGCGGATGTGCGCCTGCTCCATCAGGGCCAGGTCGGCCTCCCAGCGGCTCTCGGGCCACTGCTCGGGGTACCAGGCGGTCCCCAGGTAGAGAGGCGGCGGGGCATCGGGTTTGATCTGCGCTACGGCAGCGGGCACGATGGCGCTCGTCAGGGCGAGCGTGAAGGCAAGGAGCGTTCGACGGTTCAGAGGCATGAAGTTCTCCAGAGCGGCAAGCGTAACCGATTACACGCGGAGCACACAAGGGCGACCGGCGCACCTGCGCGTTGCAGCTTATGCGGAGATCGCTTTTTTAGGTCGCGATGTCGAGGGTTTACGAACCCCTGCGGCCGATTCACGCACGACTAATTCGGGGTCGAAGGTAACGACCTCGGGGTATGCCTCGTCCGGTGCCTGAATGCGTTTTACAAGGAGCTCCGCTGCACTCCTGCCCATCTGGTGGAGCGGCTGGCTGATCGTCGTAAGCCGTGGGTTATAGAACTTCGCGGCATCGATATCGTCGAAGCCGATGACCGAGATATCGCTGGGACAGTGGAGCCCAGCATCCTCGATCGCCCTTATGGCGCCGATCGCTGCGAGGTCGTTGAAGCAGAAGATGGCGGTGAAGTCGCGTGTTCTGGCGAGCAGTTCACGAACGAGCGGATAGCCCACCTCGGCTGAGAGCGAGCGCTCTTCGAGGTAGAGGCAGAGCTCCGGGCGAACGATGATGCCCAACTCGCGTGCTGCGGTGAGGATGGCCTGCCAGCGAAGTTCGGTGTCCGGAACGAAGGACTGGCCCTTCATGAAGGCGATCCGAGTGTGACCGAGATCATGAAGGTGGCGGAGGGCCTTGCTGGCGGCGCGGGTGTGGTCGAGCTCGAGATTCGTCACACCGGGGGTCTTGCTGTGCGATGAGATTCCAACCACGGGCAACGGAACCTTGTGGCGGAGCTCCGTATTGACGACCAGAAGACCGTCGATCGAACGGTCCATCAGCAGCTGGGGGTACTCGTCGATGAGGTCTGGCCGGTAGAGGTGGCTGACCGTGTAATAAAGGTAGCCGGCCTGCATGAGGTACTGCTCAACGCCGAGCATGACCGCGGTGAAGTAGCCCTCGCTCAACTCCGGCACCATGACTCCAATGGTGTTCGAGAGGCGCGTGCGAAGCATACGGGCGTGGACATTCGCGCGGTATTTGAACTTGGCTGCTGCTGCCAGAACGCGCTGTCGCGTCACCGCAGGGATGGACTTTGCCACGGGAGAGTTGTTAAGAACGATCGATACGGTAGCGGGGGATAGATCAAGATATTCGGCAAGGATCTTGAGTGTGACCGGCCTGGCATCCCCTGGCGTTATTTTCTTCATGAGCGTTCTGTCGTCCCCGCGCCAACCGCTTGGAATGGCTGCATCCTTTGTACACGCTTGATGAGTTCTCAGGCTTGGAGGGACTTCACCGCGTGTTGCCTGAAGTCTACATTCAAAGGAAACTTTTCGGCTACAGGGTGCGTATACACGGTTGTCACAGACAGATAAATCTACGATTAAAGTCATGGTCATTCCTGTACTCCTGCGACGTCGCAAGGTGGAATAGACCATCGAATCGTGCTTCATTGACTGATCGTCATTCGCGCCTCCCCCGCGAGATGACCGAACCATGCTGCAGGAGGCTATTTTGAAGTATTTTGTCCGGAGTTTGATGGCGTTCGCTTTGGTATTTCCAGCAGGAGGGGCCGTCCTTGCCCAGTCCACCGCGACTGTGTCCGGTACCGTGACTGACCCTTCCGGTGCAGTCATTCCAGGCGCAAAGATCCAGGTTCATTCAGTTTCCACGAATACCGACCGCGATATTGTCAGCGACAGCGCAGGCAGCTTTGTCGTCCCATCCCTCCAGCCTGGCCTCTATGAGGTCCGGACGACGGCAGAGGGTTTTGGAAACAAGATCGTCAAGAATGTTCAGTTGCAGGTGGACCAGACGTCGACGATCAACGTGCAGTTAGGCCTGGCATCGGCGGGCGAGACGATCCAGGTGGAGACGGGCGCGTCGGTGATCGACTCGCAGACGATCACAGTGGGACAGGTCATCGACAAGGAGACGGTGCAGCAGATTCCCTTGAACGGCCGGCACTTTCTCGACCTTACGAACCTGGTTCCGGGATCGGTGGTTCCGCCGGCGGCCGGCAGCTTGACGGTCCCGAGCCGCGGCCTTGGAGCCAACTCGTATATCACCTCGGGAAACCGTGAGGATTCGGCGAACTTCCAGATCAACGGTATCAATCTGAACGACATGACGCAGAATCAGATCACGTTCCAGCCGTCGATCAACACGACGGCTGAGTTCAAGATTCTGAACTCGACCTTCAGCGCGGAGTATGGCCGCAGCTCCGGATCGGTCGTCAACGTGGCGACTCGAAGCGGAACGAACCAGTTTCATGGTGAAGCGTTCGACTATCTGCGCAATAACTACTT
>CAZZZQ010000360.1:0-4551 GCA_964658405.1 uncultured Sphingomonas sp. | reverse complement strand
AACATGCTCCATCAACGACTCCATCGTTCCATTCGCGACCGCAGCCCGCACCTCGTCCGGTCCCGTACCTGGGGTCAGCCCAAGCATCACCGACGCTCCCGGCTCCGCCTCGAGGACGTACCAGCACTCCGTCTTGCCGCGCGGCTGGCCGATCGCCTGCGCCTGCACATCGTCCGGGTGCACCTGCACCGACAGCTTCTCGTTCGGGAAGAGCATCTTGACCAGCAGCGGAAACTCCCGGTCGCCCTTCGGCCCGATGACCGCATCGCCAGACTCGCTGACTGCCTCGGCGAGGGTCTTCCCTGCCATCGGTCCGGTCTCGATCACGCTCGCCGGCCCGGTCAGCCATGCCTCACCGACCAGCTCCTTTGTCCCCGTGGACTCGTACCAGGGCAGCAGGTCGGGCTTCCCCCAGATACGCGGGCTGAAGTAGGGTGCAAGTCGAAAGGGTGCAAGTTTAGTCGTCGTCATCTTTTTTGATCTTCTTTCTGCGCTCCGTCAGGGAGGCGGGGACAGCCGTATCGCCCATGGCGTCCTTCCATAGGATAACGTTCAGCTTCTGTGCATCGGCGCGGTCGGCATGGCGGAAGTCCATTTTCATCGACTCCTTGGCCCCGGGTGCCGTCGTCTTGTTGGCCGTGTAGATCAGGTTGTTGTCCCGATTCGACTGGTCCGCTGTAAACGCCGGCTGGTTCCCCTGCCCGGAGAACTCGCTCGAGATCATCGAGCTGAACGCATCGTTATTGTTCATGGGCGGCAGTCCGAGCAGCGTCTCCATCGTCCGAATGACGCTGACTGTCGAGTAGAAGCGGCTGTCTACGAACGGCGTTCCATCGGCCTTGCGCGGAGCGTACTTGCTGATCACGAGGGCCGTGCTGCGGTGAGCGTCCACGTGGTCGCCGCCATCCTGGGCGTCGTCCTCGAGGATGAAGAAGGCCGTGTCCTCCCAGAAGGCCGAGTGCGAGATCGCCTCAACCGCCCTTCCAATCGCGAGGTCGTTGTCGGCGATCGAGGCCTTGGGGGTCGGACCGCCCGGCGTCGTCCCGGCGGTGTGGTCGTTCCCCAGCCGAAGCATCACGAAGTTCGGCATCGTGTCCGTACCCTGTGCGCGATCCTTCTCCCAGCCCGCCAGGTGCTTCTTGAAGATGTCGACGCGCACCTGGTCCGGGACGCGGAGGTTGAAGTCCGGCGCCTCCGTCGCGAAGTGCCCCACCAGCTCCGGCTTGGTCGCGATGTTCGATGCCATCAGCGGAATCCCCCACGGCCACTTGTTCACGCCACCGCCCCACGCCTCAGGAAGCTTTTCGCCGGGCGCAATCTCCTTCTTCGCGCAGGTCTGCCCTTCGAGCATCGGCCCCTGCTGCGGGTTCGCCGTCTTCTTCTCGTTGCAGAAGACGGTCGAAATGAACTCGCCAAAGTGGTAGTAGGTCTTGCCATGCGACGCCAGGTTGCCCCAGAGGTAGCCGCTGGTCGGCTCGTTGACGTCGGGGATCTTCTGCAGCAGCGGGTAGCCCTCGGCGACGACGCCTTCGAAGTCGTAGGTCCGCTCGCTTCCGCGGTAGCTCTGCTGCCAGGTCTTCTCGAGGTAGTCGGTCCCGATCGCGGCGGTCGACCAGACGTGGCCGTCACCCGAGACCTCACCCGAGTCGAAGAAGTTGTCCAGCACGCCGAACTGCAGCGCCAGCTCATGCTGATTCGGCGTCACCGCGGCGCCATACATCGTCAGGCTGGGGTCGCCATTGCCGACGCGCTTGCCGTCTTTGCTCAGATCGCCGAGGACCTGATCGTAGGTCCGGTTCTCCTTGATGATGTAGATCACATGCTTGATGCGGCTGGTGTCGGTTCCGGCGAAGGCGATCTTCTCCTCCGCCGCCTTCATCCGGTTCGACTCAAGGACGATCTCGGTCGACTGCCGCAGCTGCTTCTCTTCCTCGCGGACATCGAGCGCGGCGAGCGACCCGTGCATCAGCGTACCGATATAGGTGTACTTGCGCAGGAAGCGCTTCCCGGCAGACGCGCCCGTCGACTGCATGGGCGAGCCGTTCGGACCGGCGCCCTTCCCCTTTGCGGTCGCCACGTAGAGCTTTCCGCCGGAGAACGCCATCGACATCGGCATCCACTCGGTCGGAATGAAGCCAATCGGCTCGATCATGCCCTCGGTCGCCGCCTTGCCCTTCAGCTTTGCGGTGTTGATGACGGCGATGGCGTCGCTGGCGGAGTTTGCCACGTAGAGCCGGCTACCGTCTGCGTTCAGGGCAAGCGCCTCCGGCTCCGCACCAAAGTAGCTCTGCCGTGGCAGCCGTGTGTCAAAGTACCCCTTGACCGAGAACTGGCCGTCTCCCACGTTCAGCGCTGCAACGGCATCGCGATTGGCCAGGGCAACATACATCGTCTTCCCGTCCGGCGAAGTCTCGAGCGCGCAGGGGTGCGTCCCGGGGGCGATGGCGCTTGGGGGCTTCAGCAGGGCAAGCTTTCTGCCCACGGTTCCGTGAACGAGGTCCAGCTCGACCACCTCACTCGCGTTCCACAGCGCGACGAAGGCCCGGCCGCCGTCCTTGGAAACAGCCAGCGCAATCGGATAGGTCGACGGCACGGCGTCACTCTCCGAGAGGTCGAAGCGCGTCTGAACTGCCCCGGTGGTCGCATCCATCAACAGGACATCGTCCGAGAGATTGTCCGCGACCATCAGGCGGCCATCCGCCAGCACCGTGAGCGCCGCCGGATAAGGGATGCCCTTGTTCCCGTCCGCTCCGCCGATCAGCTTTGTGCGCCTGCCACCGGCAAGCTGCTGCAGCGGAATATTGAGCATGCGCTCCCGGGCGATCTTCCCGTCGGCAAAGCCATACATGACAACCCCGCTTCCGGCATCCGTCGTGCCGTTCCCAAGCGGGTCCGAGATCGAGCCCATGCTGGCATAGACATGCTTTCCGTCGCGGCTGAAGGCCAGCCCGGAGTAGAGCGTCTGCTTCGCCCCGACCAGCGTCCGGTCATCCGGGAAGTCAGCCACCGAACCCGTTCGCGTATCCATCACGGCCAGCGACTGCATATAGCCGGACTCAAAGGTCCCGTATCCCGCATTGACCGTCACTACATAGTGTCCGTCAGGGGAGATGGCCATCGACATCGGCAGGCTGTTCAGCCGCTGCGGCCGGCCGGGAACGATCCCGACGATCTGTTTGCTGGTTGGCAGGTTGAGCCGTGGCGTTCCATCCTGGGCCAGCGAAGACTGACTGCATGCCAAAGAAAAGACGCCGAATATCGAAACAATCGAAAGGGGCCGCATCCCAGAACCCTATCAAAACAAGGGCCAATGCAGCATTACAAAACTCTTACACCCCCCACTCCGCAGCCCTGTTAGCGTTGTCCCTAGAGCATGCAGCAGCAAGCACGCAGAGGACCGAAGAAAACATATGACACCGACTGTACTTACCCCGGACCAGCAGGAAACAGAGACCGCCAACCAGAAGCGCGTCAAGAATCTTACCGCCATCCCAGTAGTCGCTGAGGTTCAGATGAAGGTGAAGCAGGACCTTCGCATGGGCCGCGAGCATCAGGAAGGCCGCATTAACTGGATCACCACGATTGCCATGGGCCTGTTCCACGTTGGAGCGATTGCCGCCCTCTTCTTCTTCTCCTGGAAGAATCTCGCAGTCTTCTTTGTCATGTACTTCCTCGCGATCAACGTCGGCATCGGCGTCGCGTACCACCGCCTGCTGACGCACCGCGGCTACCGTACTCCCAAGTGGGTCGAGTACTTCGTGACCGCCTGTGGCTGCCTCGCCCTCGAAGGTGGACCGATCTTCTGGGTAGCCACCCACCGCGTTCACCATCAGAACTCCGACCACGAAGGCGATCCGCACACCCCGCAGGATGGAACCTGGTGGGCTCACGCCGGCTGGATCCTCTCGGGCCGCGCTCTCCACTCCGAGACCGCCCTGCTTGGCCGTTACGCTCCTGACCTCACCCGCGACCCGGTTCATGTCTGGTTCAGCAAGTACCACTATGTTCCGCTCGTCGTCACCGGTCTGCTTCAGATCGCGCTCGGTGCAGCACTTGCCGGCCCTGGCCATCACGTAGCCGGAGCAGTCGGAATGCTGCTCTGGGGCACCTTCCTCCGCGTGACCATGGGTCTGCATGCCACCTGGCTCGTCAACTCCGCGACACACCTCTGGGGCAAGCGCCGCTTCGAGACCAAGGACGACTCCCGCAACAACTGGTGGGTCGCGATCCTCACGGGCGGCGAAGGCTGGCATAACAACCACCACGCGCACCCGGTCAGTGCTCGCCACGGCCTCGCCTGGTACGAGTTCGACATCAACTACTACTGCATCTGGCTCCTCAGCAAGGTTGGTCTTGCCCAGAAGGTTCAGATCGCCAAGTACGACAAGCTCGACCCGAAGCCGGCTGGCGTCTAAACCGGCCTGGCTTCACAGGAAAGGCGCAGGGCTTCGGCTCTGCGCCTTTTTCTTGCTTCGAAGCGCCCAACGCCGGCGGACGCTCCTTCGTAGGGTTTTGGACGCCTCGCGTATGTTTCAGCCGTTAGCATCCAAC
>CAZZZQ010000359.1:623-4555 GCA_964658405.1 uncultured Sphingomonas sp. | reverse complement strand
GACTTCGACTGCATCCGCCTGCTTGCCGCGGACTCTTTCGGGCTGCATCTGGAGGCGGGAAAAGAAGAGTTTGTGATGTCCCGCCTGGCCAGCGTAATGCGCGATGCAAAGATCCTCTCGTATCGCCGTTACTACGAGCACGTCGTGAACGATAAGACCCTGGCGGCCCTGGTCACCATGATCGACAGCCTGACGACCAATCACACAAGCTTCTTTCGCGGACAGCAGCACTTCGATTTTCTTCTGAGCACCGTCTTCCCTGCCCTCGCTGGTCGGAGCAGCATTGATATCTGGAGCGCGGCTTGTTCTACCGGCGAAGAACCTTACTCGATTGCCTTCGCAGCCTCTGACTTTTTTGGCAACGAGGCTCCCGATCTTCGCATCCTCGCCTCTGATATTTCAACGCGAGCACTTGCCCGAGCACGGCGAGCTACCTACAGCACACAACAGTGCAAGGATCTGCCCAACGCGATCCTGCACAAGCATTTGCTGCGTGGAAGCGGACCGGCCAAAGGCATGTACAAGATCAAACCCGCAGCGCGCTCGATGATTGAACTGCGAAGAATCAACCTGATGGATTCATTCGAAACCCTTAAAACCACTTTCCCATTGATCCTCTGTCGAAACACGATGATCTACTTCAGCAAGCACACGCAGGAGAGACTTGTAAGTCGCCTCTACGGGCAGCTGGAACCCGGAGGCTACCTCTTTGTCGGTCACTCGGAGAGCCTCAATCAAATTGCTCATGGCCTCGAATACATCTGCCCGGCGGTCTATCGAAGACCTGGAATCCTGCCTCACTTCGAAGCCCGGCACGATCATCTCGCAGAGCGTGACCGAGTGATGATGAAGACACCGAGATCATCACGATGATCGACCTCGAACGACGGATACGCGTGCTGATTGTGGATGATTCGGCACTGATTCGCAAACTGCTCTCCGCTGCCTTATCGAAGGACGAACAGATCGAGGTGGTAGGAACTGCTCCCGATGCATTCATCGCACGAGACAAGATCCTTGCGCTGCACCCTGATGTCATCACGCTGGACATAGAGATGCCACGGATGGACGGCGTTACTTTCTTGAAGAAGCTGATGTTGTACAGGCCGCTCCCCGTAATCATCATCAGTTCACTCGGCCATGCTGCCTGCCAGGCCAGCATCGAGGCGCTGCGAGCGGGCGCTGTTGAGGTGCTTGCCAAGCCTGACGGACCCTACTCACTCGGGGAGCTTGCTGCGACGCTCGCTGCAAAGATCCGACTCGCTGCAGTGACTCACCCACGTCAGGCTGCAGCGACGCTTTGCCGCTCCGGTGAAGGGGTAGTCGCATTCAGTTCCGCGATTCACCGAGACAGGAGAGTGATTGCTCTTGGTGCATCGACAGGTGGACCATTTGCAATCGCCAGGCTGCTGCAAACAATGCGGGAGGACTCACCGCACGTTGTTGTTGTGCAGCACATGCCCTCGATCTTCACCAAGCACTTTGCGGAGCGCCTCGATCGTGACTGCAGGATGATCGTCAGGGAGGCTGAGGATGGTGAACCACTTACGCCAGGCAGAGTTTTCATCGCTCCGGGAGGCATGCAGATGAGCGTCGTATATTCCGCGGGGAGCTATCATGTTTCCATCCACGATGGACCACCTGTGAGCTTCAGCCGGCCCTCGATCGACGTTCTCTTTTCATCCCTGGCTACCTCAGCAGGCAAGAACGCTCTTGGTATCTTGTTGACCGGAATGGGAACGGATGGAGCGCAGGGTCTTCTCGCGATGCGCAAGGCCGGGGCGTTGACCATTGCACAGAATGAAGAGAGTTGCGTTGTATTTGGCATGCCGAAAGAGGCAATCCGGATCGGTGCTGCCCGGGAGGTGCTCTCGCTCGAAGCGATCGGTGCAACGCTCATGCATCCGACACTTTACGAATCGTGAGCCTTACTTTGAGATGGCGCGTTTGGGAGCTCCGGGCTTCTTTATCTTCGATGAGGATGCAACACGGACAAGAGCGCTGTTCACAGCATTCGTCTGGCGAATAGAGATGCCTGCGAGAAGATTTCTCGCCTTCTTCAGTGCGACGATCCGTATATCGATAGCCTCGATAATGTGTGCAGTGTCCATAAGTCCTCTGAGTGCCAGCATACTTTATTGGCGGCTGGACGGGAATCGTATTTATCTGATGTTCGTCAATCCCTGGGCTTACTTAGAAGGTAGGTATCCATGATCCAGCCATGCTTTGCACGAGCTTCACTCCGGGTGGTTTCTATTTCCACTGCAACATCGCGGAGCTTGCCTGCGATAAGGATCTCATTCTCTGTCCCGAGATATGCCCCCCAGAAAATATCGACGTCGCGATCATCCACCGCCTTGAAGGCCTGCCGTCCGTCCAGCATCACGACTGTATTTTCATGGGAGAGCGCAGTGTCTGTTTTCAGTTGCCGTCCGGTCGTGATGAGAATGGACTCCCCAATTCCATTCAACGAAATGCGATGTCGTGCAGTCAGTGCCTGCACACTCGTGATGCCCGGAATCACGTCGTAGCTGAACGGAATCTTCCCCCGCTGTAACAACCGACTCACAATTCGTAAAGTACTGTCGTAGAGCGATGGATCGCCCCAGACAAGAAAGGCACCACTCTGATTCTCGGCGAGCTCGCGTTGCATGGCTGCTTCGCAGAGAAGCGCTCGCCTCTCATGCCATTCCTCCACCCGAATCGTATAGTCGGCGATGGCGGCATCACGAACGGGATCGTTGATCTCTACGATCCGGTACGCGTTCCCTTCGATATAACGCTCGCAAATCTCTCGACGAAGCTGCGCCAGCTCGTCCTTTGCTTCTCCTTTATTCATAACGAAAAACACGTCGACTTGATTGAGAGCCTTGATCGCCTGAACCGTGATGTATTCAGGATCTCCCGCACCGATGCCGATCACGTACAGCTTTCTCATTCTGATCTCTTCCTCTCTACCAGCTGATTGAGTTGAGCCACGACATCGTTCAAGGTCCTCAATATCTGAATCTTATGTTTCGGCGGCCGGCTGATTATAACCACTGGTATGCCAAGCGTCCTGGCTGCAGCGATCTTCGCGTAGGTCGATTCGCCTCCGCTGTTCTTTGAGACGAGGATCTCGATTGCGTACTTCTGCAGAAGTCGAACCTCATCGGCGAACTTGAATGGACCCCGGTCCAGTATCACTTCGCAGCGCTGTGGCAACTCCGTTGGTGCATCGATGGCACGGACAAGAAACCAGGCATCCACGCACCCGACGAACGCTCTCAACTCCTGTCGTCCAATTGCGAGGAAGACGCGCTTCGAAGACAAGCCTATGGACTTCGCAGCGCTCTCAACATCGGCGACTTCTTGCCAGCAATCTCCGTCGGTCGCGGACCAGGCGGGCCTCAGGTAAGCAAGCAATGGGACACCTGTTGCTGTGCAGGCGGCCTCTGCATGCTGGCTCATCGTTGCAGCAAAGGGATGGGTTACATCAATCACCACGTCGATGGCGTTCGACTCGATGTATGAGGTAAGGCCGTCGATTCCACCAAAGCCGCCTGTTCGCGCGGCACCCTGTAGTGCTTTAGGCTGTTGCACACGGCCAGCGAGGGAGGAGGTCACTTCGAGGTCAGTCCGTGGAGCGAGACGCTCCGCGAGGGAAGCTCCCTCACCCGTGCCTCCGAGTAGAAGGACACGAAATAATTTGTTACCAGCAACGTTACGTGATGGATTCATACTAACGGTGTCAAGCTAGAGTGTTCCGGGGTCAGGGTTGTCTTCGCGGTCGCGTGCTGCAGAGTAAAGATAGCTCTCGCCGAAGCCCGGCCGCCCGAGTGATCGCCCGACAAGAATAAGAGCATTACGATCGACTCCTGCGTCGAGCACACGTTGCTTGATCGTCGCCAGGGTTCCTCGCAGAATGAGCTCATCCGGCCAGCTGGCGCGGA
>CAZZZQ010000359.1:0-613 GCA_964658405.1 uncultured Sphingomonas sp. | reverse complement strand
ACAACGACCGCAGGACAATCCGGGCCATAGAGTGGGATCAGTTCGGATGTCACCAGTTCGACATTCATGATGGAAAGATGAATCGCAAGGGTAGCGCCGGTGCGTCCAAGGCTGGCAAGCTCCTCACCGGCGGGCATGGGGGTCGACCGCGTTGAGGTCCTTGTTAGAATGACCGTCTGCGCCACATTGGGCAAGGTAAGCTCCTGGCCGAGCGCGGCGGCGGCGGCGGCGAAGGAAGGCACGCCCGGCGTGATGTCGTAGGGGATACCAAGGGCGGCGAGTCGACGCGTCTGCTCCGCCATTGTGCTCCAGATTGACAGATCACCGGAGTGGATACGGGCTACGTCCAGACCAGCGTCGCGAGCTGCTACGATCTCGGCAATGATCTCATCGAGATTCATCTCTGCTGTATCGACGATGCGAGCACCAGGCTGTGCGTGCTGAAGAATCTCCTTCGGCACCAGTGATCCGGCGTAAAGACAAACCGGAGAGTTATGAATGTGGTTGCGGCCGCGCAGAGTTAATAGATCCGGCGCGCCGGGACCCGCTCCGATAAAGTGAACCGTCATGGCAGCACCGCCACGGCGCATGTGCACAGCTTCCCTGTCTTTTT
>CAZZZQ010000358.1:0-4566 GCA_964658405.1 uncultured Sphingomonas sp. | reverse complement strand
CACGAAGAACGGCGCAGCATTCCTGCCAAAATGCTTTCAGCTTCGCGGGTTCACGGTCTCGAAAGCAGTTGCCACAGCAGAGGCCGACAATGGGGTTAACAGCTTCCAGACGGCACTCAACGCTCAGAACGCCTTCGGCGCGACAGAGTTGGCCGCAGCCTCAAGCTGGGGCGCCAATATGCTGCGCTTTCAGTTGAGCCAGCCGGCGCTCGATCCCTCTGGAACGGTGACCATCACGGATCAGAAGACCGGGCAGGCCATCCACTTCTACGATCCCACCTATCTCCCCACGGTCGTCGCCGCCATCAACCAGGCCCGTGCCGCCGGATTTCTGATCATTCTATCGATGCAGGATGAGGCTGGCACCGGAACCTCCCAGCATCAGAATCTGCCGACACAGGCGACGATTAACGCGTGGAACCAGCTGCTGCCTGCCTTCGGGAGTGCTCCCGATGTGATGCTCGAGCTCTACAACGAACCCAGCCTTCAGGACACCCCCGCGAACTGGAATCTCTGGGCCTACGGTGGTACCTCGCCGGGCGGCACGACGTACCTCGGCATGCAGCAGGTCATCAATACGCTTCGTACCGCAGCATCGCCGGCGAAGAACGTCATGCTGCTCGATGGTCTCGCCGAGGCGGCCACGCTTGCCGGTGTCCCTGCGCTCGCAACACCGCTCACCGATCACGCCGTCAGCGGGATCAACAACCAGTTTGCGTACGCCATTCATCCCTACCCGCGCGGCATCTCGGCAACGGATACTCCAGCGCAATATACCGCCTTATGGGATTCGCAGTTCGGCCAGTTCTCCCAGCAGAATCCCGTCATGAGCACAGAGTGGAGCGCCTTCGCGGGGAACTCAACCAACTCCAACCTCGGCCTGCAGGGAGCACCGACCTACCAGGTGGCCGTCGATCTGCTGAACTACCTCGTGAGCAAACGAATCGCCCTCGGCGTCGGCGCGTTCGACGTCCCGGGAGTCATGATTCAGGCGCTCGACGGAACCTATACGCCCAGCAACTACGATCAGTATGCCAGGGTCTACCTGACGCAGAGCGGCAACAACGAGAACGCCGGCCTGCTCGTCCAGAAGCTCTACCTCTCCCCCTACCCGGCCACAGTTCTCCAGTGCTCGGATGGAGTAGACAGCCAGGGCAGCAACGGAGCAACCTGCGGCCAGTAAGCGGAATCAAGCCCATACACCCACCCGGCAAAAGCCCGTCTCCCCATCCTTCGCGCCCCACCGCAAAGGGTGGGATCCCTATCCATCACCCCACCAAAACAACCCACTCCTGAACGGTCATCCTGAGCGAAACCCAAAGACCTGCGGTTGCCCTTCAATCCCATCAACCAGCGCCCACCTTCCCATAAACCGACTTATCGGTAACTGAGAATACGTGGCCCTAAGACCCACCACGCCTACTGAGCGTGCTCCAGATCGCCGTGGTGGAAGGATTTTTCTATATGCGTCACTACACCGTCATATGTGGACTTTTCGTCGGCCGGGAAGCTCAAGGTGAAAGAGTTCTCTGAGGCACTGCCGACGAATGTTTTTTGGTAGCTAAGCGTTTCGCCCTCCTTCGAGGTGATGACGAACCACGTTTTACCCGATATGTGATAGCCGAGTTCGCCTTTGGTTGATCGCAGAGCATCAGCGTAATAATCCGCCAATCCCTGCCCCGGATTGTTCGAGCCGTAGACCGCCAGCATAGCGTGGCCGTCCGGCGATTTGAACTTCATTCCATCCCCATTTTCTGGTGCCTGTCCCGCCACGAATGATTGGGGGAAGTCGATCCTGAATCCGTACCGCGCGTTAGCGTATGTCTTAAACCGCACATCTTCAGAGGATTGGATGGAAGGTGAGGGTTTGCTGCGAGCATAGCTCGTGGCATCTCCAGCGTGTGAATGGGCATTTTTTGCACTCGCGCGTCCTTTAGATAGATCAGAGAGTCCATACTTAAGCGCGACAGCGATCACGACGGCTGCTATTGCTAGGCAGAAGAACCCTACGGCTCTCATACCTCCACCGTTGCCCCCGGCGCTTTGGGGTGAATACGTTTGGGCGAATTCGCCTGTAGGTTCGTGCGCTTCCATCGCTACGCGACGAAACTCCAATGGGTTTGAGATGTCTGGCACCGGAGCCATAGGGTTTCCAGCGCCCGAAATGACGAGAGAACCGTAGTTAAAAAGTCTGCCAAAAATGTTTTGGCGAAGTTGAATGCTTTCCACCCTCGAAAGCTTCATTTCGATGCTATGTCTACTAAGAAGTCCGAAATTTGCAATGATACGAAGATTCGTGATGCACAGCTCCGTACTTTTGTATCGCAAAAACACTAGGACCAGCGGGATTAGCCCGAAAGCCAGCATCACAAGCTCACTTTGAACATTCGCCGTGGTGGCGATGCTAGCCGCCGCAACCAAGCAGCAAAATCCGAGTAGAACGAGCGGCAGTTGGCTCCACATGCTGATCTTCGCTTCGTAAAGAACAGATTCATCCTTTGTCAAGGTCGCGCGAACATAGTTTCCCATTTAGTAAAGATCATCCCATATCGGCGAAGCCCACGCCGTGCCAACACGGGTAAGGCTGCTTAGGGGCGGGTTGCTATTGATAAACGCCGTTCTCGTCAGCGGTGATTCTAGCCTGACGCAAATCATCAATGCACTCACGCCCCGATCCCACCTTGACGACCAGCCCACCATGCACCCGCACCCTCAGCAGTGAAACCCTCCCCATACCACTCCCCAAAAACCTGCGCACTCCACCCAACGCACATCCACCTCGGCCGCATCCCTACACCTAAGGCCTCAGCCTCCAAACCCGCACCATCATCGCCCGCAAGGCACAGCTGATTGGCGACGCCCTCCTCATGGAGCACCCACCCGTCCTCCCACCACGGCCGCACCGCTTGCCGCTCCGCGCACGAGAGCGACACGTGAGGAACTTCACGGCGCTGCTCCCTGTCGGCTATCTCTTGCGTTCACGATCACGCCGATCGTTCGATGGCAAATCTTCGTTTATTCCACGCAGCCATGCCGCCATCCATGCTCTCCACGCCTGAGAATCCACTCCTGGCCAGCACACTTGCTGCGATGCTTGATCGATACCCGCTGCCGCAAACGCAGACGATCGGACGGTCTTGTGGAAGGCTTTGCAACTGATGGGGCAGGTCTCCAAGCATGAGGTGCATCGCGCCCTCGATATGGCCCGTCCTCCATTCAGCGTCGCTGCGTACATCGAGCACCAGGGTGTCGTTCGAGCGATCTCGAACGTCTTCGGTAGAACGTTGCGTGGTCCGCTCGAAGGGCAGTCCCGCGTTGATCCAGCTAGGCATGCCGGCTTTCAGAAAGCCCGCTATCTTATCCAGTCCAACCCGAACCAGCCCGCGGCGGGACTCTTCGTCATCGCCTTGATCATTGACCAGCACGATCCTGCTCTTGGCGTCGAGTAACCATCCTGCCCACAGTGAAAGGTTTTGACCGGCACCGATATTGATCGCGCCACGGATGTGAGCGCCGCCAAACGCCTCCGGTCGTCGAAGATCGAGCACCACGACGTCCTGCTCGACCGTCAGTGCCTCAACCTCAGACGGAGATAAGGCATGCGCCCCCGGAACCGCGTCGAACGCTTCAGCTCCCAGCGCGTTCAACTCCTTCATGCGCAGGTAGTACCTCGGCATCGGAGGAACGGACCGAAGGATCTCCGCGACAAACGCCTCTTCCGTCAGGCTGAACAGGTGATTTGTCCGGCGTTCATAGCCAAGGGTCGATTCAGCGCGTTCACTCATGCCCGTACCGCATAGCGACCCTGCGCCGTGTCCCGGATACACCTGTACGCTGTCGGGAAGGGCTTCGAGGCGAACATGCAGGCTTCGATACAGTTCATGCGCCAGCCCCAGCTTCGCTTCCTCGCCGAGCAGATCCGGTCGCCCTACGGAACCTACAAACAGGAAGTCGCCGGAAAAGAGCGCAAGCGGCTCCGTTGCGCTGCGCTCCAGGTCGTACACAACAAAAGAGAGATGTTCCGGCGTATGTCCGGGGGTGTGGAGTGCCTCGACACGAACCGTTCCGACCTGAACATGATCGCCAGTTTTGAGGGCGCGGTGGGCCATGCCGTATTGATAGTGCTCGCCTTCGTCGTAGGCGCTCAGCGCCAGCTCTGCTCCCGTCGCCTCTGCCAGGGCCCTCGCTCCTGATGCGAAGTCCGCGTGGAGGTGCGTCTCGACGATCGATGAGAGCGTAAGACCGCGCTCTTCCAGGAAGCGCAGGTAGCGGTCTACATCCCGGATCGGATCGATCACGATGCTTCGGCCTTGCGAAGAGATGATGTACGAGTATTGCGCCAGTCCCTGAACCTCGAAACGGTCGATGATCATGCCCTTCTCCTTTTTTGAGACCTCGGCGGGAGTCCGCGAAGTCACGTTAGCTCTTATGGGCTTCGTCTCTGCAGACCAGTTGCAGAGCAGTTCACAACAGTGGTACGGGCTCCCGTTCCTCTGTTGAGAGGAGCTCGCAGTGGCGACCGCCGGGCCGCCACTGCGCATGCCTCACAGTTGAGACCATCCGCCG
>CAZZZQ010000357.1:0-4566 GCA_964658405.1 uncultured Sphingomonas sp. | reverse complement strand
GCCCTTCGTACATAAGTGCATACCCGTTTCGCCAACTCATCTCGATCCGAAGTCGCAAAGGCCGCCCTCATGCTTCGAAGCACAAGCTCCCTCCTCGCCGCTGCCCTCTTCTCGACAGCAGCGTTTGCGCAGCAGACCCCTATCAAGATTGCCGCCGACCTCACCGACGCTCCTCGCAAGCTCTACCACGCTGAGGTCGAAATTCAGGTCAAGGCCGGTCCGCTGACCCTGACCACGCCGCGCTGGATCCCCCGCAACCACCGCCCCACCGGCCCGGTCGATGACATCACCGGCGTCGTCTTTACGGCGAACGGCGAGACCCTGAAGTGGCGCCGCGACGACGTCGATCTCTACGAGTTTCACCTCACCATTCCCAAGGGCGTCACCAAGCTCCACGCCCACCTCGACTGCATCGTGACCGCGCGCATCTCGCAGCGCATGGCCGTCCTCGAGTGGGAGAAGCTCCTGCTCTACCCCGCGAACATCCCGGTCAGGAACATCCCGATTCAGCCCTCGGTCAAGGTTCCCGCCGGCTGGGGCATCGGCACCGCCCTTACCCCGACCAGCGCCTACGATCCGCAGCACCCCACCGGCGGCCAGACCGACTACGCCGCCACCACGGTCGAGCAGCTTGAAGACTCTCCCGTCATCACCGGCCTCTACTTCCACGAGTTCGCGCTCGCCCCCGAGGTCACGCCGAAGCACTACATCGACGTCGTCTCCGATGAGGCCGCGGACTCAAACCTGCGGCCCTCCACCCTCGCCGAGCTCAACAATCTCGTCCGCGAGACCGGCGCCGCCTATAACTCCCGCCACTACAACACCTATCACTTCCTCCTGACGCTCTCGGATGTGGCAGGCGGCGAAGGCCTCGAGCACGGCCAGTCCTCCGACAACGGCGTCGGCGAGAAGGGCTTTGCCGACGACGCCCACCAGCTCGGCGAGTCTGACCTGCTCGCCCACGAGTTCACGCACTCCTGGAACGGCAAGTATCGCCGCCCCGCGCGCCTCTACCAGCCCACCTTCGCAGAGCCGGAACAAGGCGACCTGCTCTGGGTCTACGAAGGCATGACGCAGTATCTCGGCAATGTCCTCGCCGCACGCTCCGGCCTGAAGTCGCAGGAGGCCTACCGCGATATGCTCGCCGCCTCCGCCGCAAACCTCGACTCCAAGCCCGGCCGCGAGTGGCGCTCGACCGAAGACACCGCCATCGCAGCCAGCATCCTCCGCGGCGGCAACCCCGCCTGGTCCAACTGGAAGCGTGGCCAGGACTACTACCAGGAGGGCGAGCTCTTCTGGCTTGACGCCGACACCCTGATCCGCGAGAAGACCGGCGGCAAGAAGTCGCTCACCGACTTCCTGCACATCTTCCTCGGCAAGGGCGGTAACACCGGTCCGCTCATCGTCACCTACGAGCGGCCGGAGCTGATCGCCGACCTCAACCAGGTGATGCCGTATGACTGGGCAAGCTTCATCCAGACCCACATCGACAACATCAATCCCCGGGCTGACCTCGCAGGCATCGAGCGCGGCGGCTACAAGCTGGTCTATACCGACAAGCCGACCAAGTCCGCGAAGACGCTGGCATCTGTCTCAAGCCGTCGCGGCGGCGGAGTCAACGCCTGGTACTCGCTGGGCTTCAACGCTTCCGCAGACGGCACCATCTCAGACGTTCGCTGGAACGGTCCCGCCGACAAGTCTCGCCTTGCACCCGGCCAGAAGATCGTAGCCGTCAACGGCACCGTCTTCTCCCCTGACGCACTCAAGGCAGCCATCACCGGCGCCAAGGGCAAGACTGAGCCGATCCACCTCATCCTGCAGTCCGACACCTTCATCACCACGGCGGACATCGACTACCACGACGGCGAGCGCTACCCCTCGCTCGTCCGCACCGACGGCACCACCGACTACCTCGACGAGATCACCAAGCCGCTCACCAAGCCCGAGGTCGCTCCCACCGAGAAAAAAGACAGCATGTAACGGCCGCACGCACGATCACGACGGCGTGGACTCACCTCCACGCCGTCACTTTTTCCAGGCGTCAATCCCAAGGGGATCGCCTTTCCACCTGAACCATCCCAAGGAGCCGCCATGATCCGCCGCCTGATCGCCGCCAGCCTTCTCTCCAGCGCTGCACTCTTCGCGCAGACCACCCCGAAGCCGGCTCCGCTCGTACAGCCCGGTCAGCCGGTCACACCTCCCGCGACGGTCCAATGGCCCACCGCCGACGGCAGCTTCGACATCCCCAACTTCCACTTCAAAGACGGCGAGACCATCGCCAAACTGCACCTCCACTACCTAACGCTCGGCACGCCCCATAAGGACGCGGCAGGCCACACCGACAACGCCGTCCTTCTGCTGCACGGCACCGGCGGCGACGCCCACTCGCTGCTCGCACCGCAGTTCTCGAACGTCCTCTTCGGCCCCGGCCAGCCGCTCGACATCACGAAGTACTTTCTCATCCTGCCCGACGACATCGGCCACGGCGAATCGAGCAAACCCTCCGACGGCCTGCACATGCACTTCCCCGCCTACGACTACGACGACATGGTCGCGAGCCAGCACACCATGCTGCTCGAAGGCCTGCACGTCGACCACCTCCGCCTGATGCTCGGAACCTCAATGGGCTGCATGCAGGCCTTCGTCTGGGGCGAGACCTGGCCGCAGTTTTCGGACGCCCTCGCGCCCTTCGCCTGCCTCCCCGTCGAGCTCGCCGGCCGCAACCGCATGATGCGCTACATGGCGATCCAAAACATCAAGCTCGATCCTGCATGGAAGAACGGCGAGTACACCTCCGAGCCGACGCTCGGCCT
Source organism: uncultured Sphingomonas sp. (assembly GCA_964658405.1). Lineage (GTDB taxonomy): Bacteria > Acidobacteriota > Terriglobia > Terriglobales > Acidobacteriaceae > Edaphobacter. Next base: position 1,753 of record CAZZZQ010000357.1, on the reverse strand, counting down.
GCGCGGAGCCAACGAGATGCTCCTCGTCATGGGCTCTGCCCCGCTGCAGATGCAGAAGAACTTCCCCACACGCGCCTCCGCCGAGAAGTTTGTCGACACCTACCTCGAGCGCACCGTCGCCCACACCGACGCGAACGACCTGATCTACTACGTCAACGCCAGCCGCAACTACAACCCCGCGCCGAAGCTCTCGACCATCACCGCGCCGGTTCTCTGGATCAACTCCGCCGACGACTTCATCAACCCGCCCGAGCTCGGCATCGCACAGGAGACGGTGAAGGAGATGCCCAACGCGAAGTTCATCCTGATCCCGATCAGCGACGCCACGCGCGGCCACGGCACCCACACCCAGGCGGCTGTCTGGCAGAACTACCTGATCGACTTCCTCGCAAAGACCGCCAAGAAGTAGAAGCCTAAAAGAGCAGCAATCTGCTCCCCTCACCGGGCCAGATTGCTGCTCTATATAGATAGGACTCCTTTAGAGATCACCAGAGCTCTTCAGAGCAGGATGCTGGATGGAGCGAAGAGACTGGACGCCAGCACATGACAGCCTGATCCCGAGGCCTGCCTATCGGACGATGCCATCATCTCCGGTCATCAGGCGATTTGTCTCAGCGGTTGCTCAGCACCGTTTTCCCACCGCTCGTCGCAACCGTATGAACCATCCCGTAAGGCGTCAGATCGTGCGCCCGCACATCAGCGTGGTACGTCAACAGAAAGATCCGCTGCGGGCTGCTCCAGAGTCTGCGGAGCGAAGCCTCCGTCTCGAAGACCTGGGGCGAGTCCGGCCAGAAGCTGCCGTACCAGAGTCCATTCACCCGCCCCTCGACCAGGTGCACCTGCTGGTGCGTGTAAAAGATCAGCGTCGACCCCGAGGTCAACTCGCCATCGAGCACGATCATGTCGCCGGGCTTGCGCGCCTGGTCGATCGCCAGCGCGAGCTCCTTGGAGCCGAGGATCGGGTAGAAGCGCCGCAGCCCCTCGTGCGCGCACGTCAGCGTCAGCGCCATCGCCGCGGCCAGTGTCAGGTTCGCCGCGTAGCTCCTGCCTGCGCGCCGGAGCAGGTAGCTTCCCAGCCCAAGCGCCAGCATCCCTAGCGCAACGCCCGCAAGCGGCCCGCGGAAGAGTCCCATGGCAGCGCCCGTCAGGTCGAAGATGTGGCCCAGCGAGAGGTTGTAGAGCTCGGAATTCCCGGCGAGCAGCGTCGCGAGATCTACCCCCGGAGCCGGTCGCGGAGCCGTGATGGCAAAGTAGCCGCAAACGATCGCCACCAGCGTCGTCAGCGGGACGAGCAGCCATGCGGTCCAGCGGAGGGCGCTCCCGCGAGCACGATCACCACCCTGGGAAGTCTCTTCCGCCCTCCCGAGCAGACCGCCCGCCATCAGCGCCAGCGCCGGTGTTGCCGGCAGCGAGTAGTACTCCTGGCGGCTGGAGATGCTGAAGAATGCGAGCACCAGACCCGCCCAGATCATCAGCGACAGGGCCGTCTCGCGCTGACGCAGCGTGACTGTATACCGGTGGCCGAGGTTGCGAACATGTTCGGCGATCGCCCCCGGCAGAAAGGTCGTCCACGGCATCAGCCAGATGGCGAGGTAGGTCCAGAAGAGCCACACCGGGGTGTTGCCGTAGTCGTGCGGGATGCGCCTCCCGAGGAAGCGCGCGAAGTGTTCGTTATAGAGATAAAACCACGCCCAGCCGCCGGTCGCCGGAAGTCCAAGGCCCGACGGCAGCGAAATCGCCGGGTTCCGCAGCG
>CAZZZQ010000356.1:1861-4568 GCA_964658405.1 uncultured Sphingomonas sp. | reverse complement strand
GACTCAGAACGAGGTGGCGATGCCGTTACTGGTGCGGGCGGAGCGAAATGATGGCGTGCCTTTGCTGAAGCGGCGAACCACAGAAGAAGCGGCGGCTCACACGGGCCACGTTCAAACCGGGCAGGAATCTAGGGCTAAGCAGTCGTCCAGCACCGGTGGTAGCCCAAAGACTGAAAAATAGAGGAATCTTTCTCGAAACGCCTATGGCAACCATGGCTCTGGCTTTTACCGCACTTCGCCGCCAGCCGCCACGTGGTAGCCGGCGAAATTTAGAAGCCGCTGATACCCGGTCGCTTCCTCGTACGGATGTTCGTCTTCGCACTGTGCGATTTCAACGGGCTGGATCTCGGCGGTCTGCTCGTCTGAAAGCTCGAGGATGCGGGTCGGCACGTCGGCCAGCTTCGCGATCTGCGCGGCGCGAAAGCGCCTCGCTCCCGCTACAACCTCGAAGCGTTCCCCCTTTGGACGCACGACGATGGGCTGGATGAGGCCGTGAACGGAAAGGCTGTGGGCGAGCTCGACCAGCTTACTCGGGTCGAAGGTTCGGCAAGGATTGGTGCTGGATTCGTCCAGCATGGAAAGAGGGAGGTTCCGGTTTCCTGATTCTGCCATCGCTGCGATGTGATGCCTTGTCACTCCTGACTGGGGTTTGTGCATCGTGGATGGTTAGGGCCGTGTTCCTGAACTGCCCCGCTAGGCCTTTGCGCTGCTTACTCGTCCGTGTCGGTCTCAGTCCCTGATAGCAACCCGCTCAATGGCTGCGGCCATGAACTCGGTTTCGTAGAACTTCACGGTCTCGGTGCCGATCTTGCGTTCGTGGTTGTTCTTCCGAGCCTCGGCCTCGACGTACACGCGGTCTCCCCTTTGGGGCATCACGGGGTGCCGCCGTTGGGATGGGGAGGCTCCGAGACAAGGCCGGCCGTTCTTGCCGGTCCTGGCTGGGAGCTGGAGAAGGGAACCGCCCATCCCCGTTGTGAAGGCTCAAGTGGCTTGAGCACGAACAGGCTGAATGGCTACATACACGGAAGCTCACTCTCGCTTACCCTAAAGCTGGAGAACTGAGATCATGTGTGGCCGTTATGTTCGCAAAGCCGATAAGCAGAGATTGGCGGAGCATTTTCGGGCGCGGCTCAACCCGCCTGAGCTTCCAATGCCGGATGCCGACTACAACGTAGCGCCGACGACCCATCAGCCAATTGTTCGGCAGAGTCGAGAGACTGGCGACCGAGAGTTGGGTTCTCGCTCGTTGGGGTCTGGTGCCCTTTTTCACGAAAGATCTTAAGGACATCAAAGGCCTGTCTACGATCAATGCGCGTTCGGAAACGATTACTACGACTCCAACGTGGCGAGAACTGTTATATCTCTTTAGAGGGCACCGGGATGAGCTTGCAAGTTGTGGAATGGGCCGCCACCTGGCCGATGGTCCTGCCGTACTTTGACGGGAGCGTACCTGCTGGTTTTCCCAGTCCTGCGGAAGATTACCTGGAAACTACGCTCGATCTCCACGACTTCCTGACCGACAACAAAGCCGCCACGTTTCTGATGCGCGTCGATGGCGATTCCATGCGAGACGCTGGCATCCTGCACGGCGATTTGCTGGTCGTGGACCGTGCCGTCAAACCTGAGAACGGCTGTGTTGTCGTCGTGGCCGTCAACGGGGAGTACACGGTGAAACGCTTGCGGCGTGGACCGGACTGCGTGTGGCTCGAACCGGCGAACCCTCTCTACAAAGCGATCCGCGTTCCCCTTGGTGAGGATCTTCACGTTTTCGGCGTTGTAAAACACGCCATCCATACGTTGCTATGAGCCATGGAAGAAATCTTCGGGCTCATCGATTGCAACAACTTCCATGTCTCTTGCGAGCGCGTGTTTCGACCCGACCTCGAAGGCGTCCCCGTCATCGTGCTCTGAAACAACGATGGTTGCGCAGTGGCCCGCTCATTGGAGGCCCGCGCTTTAGGCATAAAGGTGGGAGACCCCGAGTTCAAGATTCGGACCTGATCAAGCGCGAGAATGTAACAGTATTAGTTCAACTTATTCGCTTTACGGAAGCCTGTCCGCAAAAGTCTCGGCAACGCTTCTCTCGATAGTGCCTATTATTGAGAACTGCTCGATCGATGAGAGCTTCCTGAACTTTGGCGAGTTCCGCGAGAGGGAAGTGGAGCCTCTTGCGCGGGAGCTGCGTGAGCGTGTCCAACGCTGGGTCGGTATTCCAACGTGCGTCGGCATTGCCCCCACGAAGACGCTCGCCAAAGTCGCCAACTTCATCGCAAAGAAGCGCCCGCAGTATCGTGGCGTCTGCGATCTGCGTTCCAGCCAGGTGCGGGCCGAACTTCTCTCGACCGTGCCGGTCGATGAAGTCTGGGGGATCGGCGCGGCGTCGGCGGCGAAGCTCGCCAGGATCGGAGTCCAGACGGCCGGCGATCTCGCCGCGCTCGACCCGGACAATGCGCGGGCGCTAATGACCGTGACAGGTGGCCGCACGGTCTACGAGCTGCGCGGGATCTCGTGCCTGCCGCTGGAGCTGATGGAGCCGACCAGGAAGGGAATCGCCGTTACACGCAGCTTCGGCGCTCCGGTCACATCCTGGCAGCAGATGCGTGAGGCCATCGCAAGCTACGCGACGCGAGCAGCGGAGAAGATGCGCCGGTACAAGGTCGCCGCCGAAAACATCTTCGTCTTCATGCACACGAGCACCTTCAACAAT
>CAZZZQ010000356.1:0-1851 GCA_964658405.1 uncultured Sphingomonas sp. | reverse complement strand
TTCTACTCAAATGGAGCCTCCGCGCGGTTTCCGAGACGACCAACGACACCGGGGAAGTCGTCGCCCTGGCCGTGCGCCTGGGCGAACGGCTCTGACGCGACGGCTTCCGTTACTCGAAGTGCGGCGTGATGATTACGGAGCTGATGCCCGAAACCATCCGGCAACCGGCCTTGTGGGGCGAGCTGGACCGCGAGAAGAGGGAACGGGCCTGGAGAGCCATGGACAAGCTCAGCGCGACCCTCGGGCGCGATACCGTCCGCATCCTCGGTGCGGGGCCAAAGGACGCAGCCTGGAAGCTCAGGGCCGAACATCGCTCGCCTCGATGGACGACACGATGGTATGAACTGCCAAAAGTGTATTCAAAGTAATGAAAGCAGGCGGTTAGCGTCATCGCGGAGGTCCTAGAGGGGACGAGCATTTCTGTCAGAAAAAGGATATACTTTTTCTGACAGCAGGGTACAGGAATGACGAATTTGGCGGATAGGGTTTTGAGCTATGCAAAGAGTCGCGGTAAGGGGTGGGTGTTCACGCCCAAGCACCTCCTCGCGCTCAGCAACCGAGCTGCTATCGACCAATCCTTACACCGACTCGTGCAGCAGGGCCTGATTCGAAGAATAGCTCGCGGAATCTATGACATTCCTGTTGTGCACCCCACATTTGGCCAACTTTCACCGAATGCAGATGCCATCGTTAAGGCAGTTGCGGATGCTTCGGGGTCACAATTGCAAGTCAGTCCTGCTCGTGCGGCGAATCTCTTGGGCCTGTCCACCCAAGTACCCGCAAAGCTGGTCTATTTGACCGATGGAAGTTCTCGCCAACTCAAGGTCGGGAACCAAGTTCTTCAACTCAAACATGCTTCCCGCAAAATGTTGCTAGGGGCTGGCCGCCCAGCGGGCGTCGCATACCAGGCCCTGCGTTCCGTGCGGAACAGCGACAACCCGGATCGAGCCCTTCTCCACCTTCATAGAAATCTAGACGCATCGGTCAAGAAGGATCTAAAGCGGCTCGCAGCAGACGCTCCCGCATCCATTAGGCCTCTAATAGCAGCTGTGTCGGTGGATCGATGAACCAGATTGTAAAAATGAGATCCATCGATCGTGCGATGGCCTTTGAGCAAGCGGCTATTCGCAAAGGCGTCGGCGCACCCTTGATTATCGAAAAGGATTTCTGGGTTTGCTGGATTCTAAGAGAAGTGTTTTCAACTAGCAAGTTTCCTGCTCCCTTATTCAAAGGCGGTACTTCCCTCTCCAAGGCATACGGATTGATCGATCGTTTTTCAGAGGACATCGATCTGGTCATTGATCGGCATGCTATTGGATTGGAGGGGGAGAATGATCCGGCCGAACAATCGGGCAGCAACGCGCAAAAGCGGGCATTGGACCTGCTTGCTAGTAAATGCGTCCATACCGTACAAGGAACGATTCTCGAGGCCTTACAGGCTCAGTTCACCCTAGCCTTAGGTCGCGAGCGTTGGACGTTGGAGGTAGATCCAGCGGAGTCTCAGACCTTATTGTTTTCCTATCCTCCAGCGCTCAAATTGAATGAACTAACGGGCATGGGATATCTGCGTCCGGTGATTCGCCTCGAATTCGGCTGTAGAGGCGACGTATGGCCGACTGAACAGCGGTCAATTCACCCCTACCTGGCTGACTACTTCCCCGAACTCTTCCAGGAGCCTTCGTTTACGATCCCGGTTTTAGCGCCTCCACGAACGTTCTGGGAGAAAGCCACACTGCTCCATGCTGCCGCTAACAGCAATAAACCTGTAGATCGACTCTCGAGACACTACTACGACATCTCGCGTTTGTACCGCCTTAAGGGTTGCACAATTTGCGAGGACCACAGTCTTCT
>CAZZZQ010000355.1:0-4571 GCA_964658405.1 uncultured Sphingomonas sp. | reverse complement strand
GGCCTGCCCCCCTCAGTCTTCTTTGTCTGGTAAGTGGCATCGTCATTGTGTTTGGCGCAATCCTCACGTCCAAGTAACTTTCCTAACGCATGCAAAACGGTGTTTTGCGAAACTACAAACCGAACTAACCAAAACATAGACCCTTTGCGGGACCTATTTATTACACAGCCCAGGTGCCCAGTGCATCGCAGCCCAGCGCGCAGGGCCTATGTCAAACACTTCTTCCCCCGACGCCCCGCAACGACCTATCATCCTGAGCGAAGTCGAAGGACCTGCGGTTTACCTGCCCCGACTTCCAGAGCCAGCGCGCTTGCCGGATCAGCAGACCTTGGCGGTCCGCAGCCAGCGCGCCAAACTGTCCTCGCTCCAGGCGACCATCTCGTGCGATTGGTTTTGAAGCGAGCCATACTCTCCTCACCGAAACGGACCATTCCGTCGGGTAGCTTCTACCCACCGCGGGAAGCGACTACCCAGCTTCTACCGTCCGCTTCGGAAGCTCAAGCAGATCCTTCACCAGTCCCGTCAGCCGCGCGAAGTCGCCTTCGACCTTCAGGGCGAGGGACCGCTCGTCTCCGACGCCTACGCTCTGCGTTGCGAGGAACAGCTGGTTCGTCAGGCATTGCAGCGGATTGTTGATCTGGTGAGCAAGCTCGTTGGCCATCGCGATCGCCGCGTTGGCGCGGGCCTGGGCGACCAGCCGCATCTGCTGGCGCTGCTGCCGGATCCCCATGGCGGCGAAGTTTGCGAGGATCTGCATCAGGTGCAGGTCCTCGCTGTCGAACGCCTCCGGGCGGCTGTGGGAGATGATGAAGATCGTCCCGCGCATGTCCTCCACCTCCCACGGCAACAGGATTCCGTCCGTCACGGGCGATGCCTGGACGCCGAGGATGTCGAAGAACCGCTTGCTGACCCGGAACAGCTGCGGGCCACCCCGCTCCAGGCAGACGGTGCAGGCGCTCGGCGACCTGGGGAGCGACGCATCGAGGAAGCCGCTATACTCCCCGGCCGTGGCGATCCACCGGTAGTAGTCCTGGTCGGTCTTGTCGGCTCGTTCGATGCTGATGCCCGCGCTGTCGGCTCCGCAGAGCTGGACGGCGGCGTTTACCAGCTCCTGCAGGATCCCCTCAGGCTGCTCCACGAAGGCGACCGCCAACCGGTGCAGACCTTCAATCTGCATCGAGCCGTTCCGCGAGTGCAGCCGCCTCTGCGAGAAGACGGTTTCGCCCGCAAGGTCCAGAATCTCAAGGCCGACCTCGTTCAGCTCCGCGGCTGTTCTTTGCATAGTTGTAAGTCTAGTCTTCAGGCGGCGGATGGAAGGGCGTTTGTGGAAGGTGGAGTGTGGCTGTGATCGGCTTGGATCGCTAGAGGCATCTACGCGGCGTGCAGACGCAATGATCGCTTCCTCGATCTTGAGTGAACATGTTGCAAAAAGGCAAAAGTTACGATAACCGGAGTTGTCGTGGGTGATCGCAGAGCAGTTCCCGACACATGCTTCTTAGAAATTCTCTATATCCTTGTCCCAAGGAATACTGAGGAGAGCAAGTCTATTATGTTCAAGATTCGCTTGTCGGTTCTCTTCCTGATCTTCTGCGGATCGGCTCCCCTTTTAACATCTGCTCAAACTTCCATGATCGACTCGGGCGAGACGGTGCCGAACGCTCCCTACTCAGCGGAGCGCCGCTTTACATCCATCGACAGGTCAGCAGATGGCACGATCAATCGGAGCCAGTCCGGTGGAAGCGAAGCACGCGACTCCCAAGGACGTACTTACAGCGCTGGCGAGCGCCGCTGGACCTACAAAGAAGCTGGAAAGAGTGTTCTCAAGAGCGAAATCTTGTACCGGCTCCATGATCCCGTCACAAACACCGATACCCAATGGGACACCACCTCAAAAGAAGTGAAGGTTATCCACTGGCCCAAGGCCTTGGCTAAACAGGACCCGCCTAATGCGTCGTGCCCAGTCTGTCCTGAAGTTTCGATGAGCGATCCGGGTGGTGGCATCGAGAAGCTTGGGCTAAAGACTATTGAAGGCGTTGTCGCCGAGGGAACGCTTAGTAGCTACACAGTCCCGGCGACCAAAGGCAATCCTGACTCGCCAACCGTGGTCACTCACGAGTCTTGGTACTGTCCGGAACTCAAGATCATCATCCTTGACACCAACGATGATCCGCGTAGCGGGAAAACGAGGAATGAATTGGTCAATATCGTTCGCGGGAAGCCGGAAGTCAGCAAATACAATCCGCCTGCAGACTACGTCGTGCACCAAGTACAGATTCCTAACGATGCGGCACAGTAAGGATGGTGCGCAGTCCCTTGCATTTCACTGAAACCAGTCCTTTAAGTGGGTGCGGGGGCATCTTGTTACTCCCGAAACGGACGATTCACCGGGGTACAGCGTTGCGCCTTGAAAACGGTGTTCTCGGAAACAACAGAATCGAACTTGCCTAAAACCCGACTTTCAAGAAACGTCAGGATGGTGCGATCCACTGAGCATTGCTTTGTGCTCCATCGGGGATAGAAGCGGCTTCGGAACTAGAAGCCAGCTTCTTCTGCCAAGTGATCCGCTGAACCATTCGGCGAACTTTCTGCCAACAGAGAGAGACCGATAAACAGGGGGATATAAAGCAATGCTCCGGCAAGGCTCACGACCCACTCTCGAAAGAGCAAGCCCATAATGGTTCGCTGTTGAAAGAATGAAATAGGCACTACGTGGTCGATGAGCACGAGCTCTAGGCCCTGCAGCAGTATCAAAGCAACACCAAATATTGCTCCAACACGCTGAACATGAGTCGTAACGTCGATTTCTTCCGGTCGCAGAAGTCTGATTGCTGGTTTCACCAGAACATATAAGACTGGCAGCTCAACCAGCATGCCGATGACATAACCGAGGTCAGCGCCCATCCTTCGCGAAAACCAGGGCATCTTCGCGGTTAAGAAGAGAAGCAAAAGCGAGTAAGTTCCCGCACCGACGCTCGCAACCGCGAACACTAGAAGGGAGAAGCGAAACACTTTAGCCCTGCGGAGTGTTGAAGCAACATTTGCAAAGCTGAAGGACGGAGATTCGCCTGTGCTAGCGCGATCGACTTGCCCGGATGTGAACACCAGTGCAGCTGTATATAGGTACGTCGTCAACAGATAGCAGCCCCAGATCAACGGGGCCACCAGCCAAAAGGCCCGTGAGGCGTTCTGCGGCGTGAGTACAAAAGAAGTACGAGAATTACTCAGAACAGAATCGCGATGGCTGAAGAACAGTCCAAGGAAAGGTCCGTGTAACGCATGCTGTAGGTGCATCGCTGCAAAGCCCAGAGTATCGGCAGTAAGTATCGGGAGTGCGAGGACTGGATGCTTCCGCAAAAGCGAGCCAATGGAGACAAGCATCGAACGGGCCGTCCTAAGGGATGTCTTCACCCGTAGAGACTAGCTGATCCATCCTGCTCTTGTCGGCTGATGCACGCAAAACGGCGTTCCCGGAAACAACAAACTCCGCCACTACGGAACCGACACCGCGAATCCGACCAATCAATCACAACCTTCCGCTCCACGAAGTACCGCCGGCTCTGCTAACGAAGGAGCTGGTCATGGTACCGAATTCCCAGCGTCTGACACCTTCGCTGATCCCCCTCGGTGACGCTGTCGCGGCGTGTGGCCCGGAGCTGGCCGCCTGGCCCTCAAGGTCGCCGCTCAGTCCAAAGGCCAGCGCCGAGCTCGCCGCAGTCGCCGCGACCGTAAGGAAGTTGCGCCGATCCGTCTTCAACTCATCCTGCATGGGGAGCCTCGCTCTTCAGCTCCGTTCGATCGGGACGAGATTCGACAGGTTGCTCGCCCATGCGCGGTGACGATGTTGGCGACCCGGTTCCTACTTCATGTGCTGCAGGTCGCCGGCCGGATGGTACGTCAGCGCGACCACACCGGTCGCTGTCGTATCCGTGCCGACGAGCGTGAAGGAGCGCGCCGGAGTTCCCTCCGCAAACAGCCGCTTGCCCTGGCCCAGCAGCACGGGATCGAGCAGCAGCACAAGCTCGTCCGCCAGGCCGTGCTCGAGCAGCGCCGAGGTCAGCGACGAGCTCCCCGAGACGATCAGGTCCGCGCCGTCGCCCTCCTTCAGGGCGCGAACGCGCTCTACAAAGTCCGGCCCAACCCCCTCGACCGGGCCCCACGCCAGGCTCTCCGGCCGGTGGGTCACGACATACTTGGTCGCCGCGTTCAGGCGGTCCGCCATCACGCTCTTCGGCGCCGTCGGCCAGAAGCCCGACCACTGGTCGTAGGTCCGCCGGCCGAGCACCAGGTCGAACCGCTCGCCATACCGCGCCGCCACCTTCGCGAACCCCTCCGGCGTGCGATACGGCGCCGTCCAGTCGCCATACGGAAAGTCGCCCCCCGGGACACCGATCTCGGTCACACCATCCAACGACATATGCTCCATGATCTTGAGCTTTCGCATGCTGCCTCCTCTACGGGGATTCTGGGTTCCGTAAATTCTTCAGGAGAAGTCTACTCGGGAGTTTGAGTGGTGGCACTTGTAAATTTCAGCAGGCTCCGAAGCTTCCACAACCTTAGACAGGTTGTTGGTC
>CAZZZQ010000354.1:0-4571 GCA_964658405.1 uncultured Sphingomonas sp. | reverse complement strand
ACCCCCGCGATCATCGTCGCGGCCGCCTCCGCCGCCACCTCCGCCCCCGCCACCCATCAGGCTGCCGAGGATGAACCATAAGATGCCAAGGTTCCCCGTGCTCGCAAGCAGGATAAAGATCAGCAAAAGGACGCCGCCGCCGATCACAATCTGCGTCAGGCTGAGTTGGGTTGCCGGCTGCTGGACACGTCGATACTGGTGGACCACCGGCTGCAAGGTGACGTTGGCATCCTTCGCGATCACCTGGGCAAGCTGATTTACCCCGAGCGGGATGGACTGGTTGTAGTCGCCCTGCTGGGAGTACGGAGCCATGGCGCGCCCAATATCGCCAACCTTGGCGTCGTTCAGAATTCCTTCAAGACCGTACCCAACCTCGATGCGGCCCTTCGTCGGGCTAATCACAAGGAGCATGAGGACGCCGCGGTCCGTTCCCTTCGCGCCTACCTTCCACTTGTCTTCGAGTTCGGTCGCGGCCTCTTCGATGGATTGGTCGCCATCGAGGGTCTTGATCGTGACGACGGCAATCTGGGCGTGGGCCTGGCGATCGACCGCGATGCAAAGGTCTTCGACCGACTGCTTCGTCGAAGAATTCAGGACACCGGCAAAGTCGTTGACGTACGCGGTTGGAGCAGGAAGGTCGCTGATCTTTTCGGCATGAAGCCACGAGACCGGTGCAAGAACGAGGCAGACCAGTGTCGCCCATCGAAATAACCGCTTCATTGAAGACATTCTACGCTGAGCCCTTGTACTGAGATGCGCTCCGTGGGTCCGATCGCGGAGCGCATTTGGCAGGTTAGAGAACCTGCTTCAACGCTGCTGAAGCGCAAGCTCCTTGCGATAGGTGGCCTCGTGCTCCGCGACGCCCTCGTGATAGCCCTTCGGGTCGATCCAGACGGCGTCCCCCTCGGTCGGCATCCGCGCCACCTTTGCCAGCATGTCGAAGTACACGCCGTGGGCGCCGAGGAAGATGTCACAGGGAAGCCCGTTGAGCGTCTTGAAGGCGTGATCGAAATCAGCATCGATTCCGGGGTAGGACGCCGGCTTGCCGTCATGGGCGACAAATCGAACGCCAGGGTTCGCTCCCCATCCGCCGACGATGACGACGTTCAGGGTCCGTCCACCTTCGTGCGTCTGCATGGTCCAGGTCGTGCAGCCGCGGGTGTGACCGGCTGTCTTATGTGCCGTGATCGTGGTTCCGCCGAGCGTCACAGTATCGCCGTCGTGGAGCGTTCGGTCGACACGTGCCGGGGCAAAGTGAGGCAGGGTCGGATCAAAGTCGGATGCGCCGCCATCCTGAATTACCTTCACGTCGCCATCCATGACCATGTGCTGTGCGTTGGTCTCGCGAATGACCTCCGCCGCGCCTGCCGCATGATCATAGTGGGCCTGGCTGCTGAGCAGAATCTTCGTGGCGTCCCACTTGAAGCCGAGCTGCTCAACGCTCTTCCGGATCAGGGCGGGTGAGGATTCAAGGTTGGCGTTGATCAGGATATTGCCCTTCGGCGTCACCACCAGGTAGGCAGCGAGGTCGCGCGACCCGACGTAATACAGGTTGCCGGAGATATGGAAGGGGGCGATCGGGGTCGTCCAGTCGGCAGGAACGGCATGGGAGGTACGAATCCCGAAGAGGAGCAGGAGAGCGAGGACGATGTATCGCGGGGTCATAGAACAACACTAAAGCTGCAAGGGTCGTTCGGCGCCGAGAGAACCTAGAGAGTACATTCGTCGAGCCGGAGCCTATCGGCCCGGGACCGGTAGGCCCTTGGACTGTGCGAGCTGATCGACGATGCGCGTGTGCTTCTGGACCGTCTGCAGACCCTTGTCGACGGTGCTCTTCAGGGTCGAGTCCACGGCGGTCTCGTCCTCGTCCTCAAACTCCCGAAGATCCATGTGGTGATCCTTGACCATGTAGGCGAGGTACTCCTTGTCGAAGTCGTCGCCCGTGAGTGCGGTGAGCTTGTCGTACTCCGCCTGCGCCTTTTTGCCCATGTGGGTCGGCTGTTTGACCCCCATGGAGTCGGCGAGCGGCCGCATCGAGTCGTTCAGCATGGCGTGATCGGTGATCATCTTTTGAGCGAACCGCTTGACCCCTTCGTCGCTCGACTTGCGCACGGCCAGCAGTCCGAGCTGGATCTCGGCATAACCCTCCTCCGCGACGTGGTGGAGGAAGAGCTTATCCTTCATTCCCTGCCCGATCGGGTCACCCGTGCCCGAGGTCGCCGTCATCGCGCCCGCCATTCCGCCAGCCGCGGAACCTGTTACCGGCTGATTCGGCTGCATAGGCTGATTCGGGGACGAGCCCATCTGGCCAGCCGCAAGTGAAGAGAGCAAAGCTGTTGCACACAAGACTCCGATTGGAACTCCAGGCTTCGTCATGGCAAACCTCCAGGCGCTCCACCATAGTCGCCCCGTGTCTTTGTGGTCAATAGGGTAGCCAACGGTGGTGCATGGGCAGCCTTCAGCACGAGACCGTGTACACCTTGTATTCTGAGCTAGATGACCCAGCAAGCCGCACACGAGATCACCGCCGCCCCAGTAGCCCGCCGCCAGCCTGAACCCACCACACTGCACGGCATCACACTCGAGGATGACTATCGCTGGATGCGCGACAAGTCCTCCCCAGAAGTCCTTGCCTACCTCGAGGCAGAGAACGCGCACGCGCTCTCCGTTATGGCTCCGACCGCCGCGCTCCAGACGCGGCTTTATGACGAGATGCTCTCGCACATCAAGGAGACGGACGAGTCCGTTCCGGCACCCGACCACGGCTGGTTCTACTACGCCCGCACCGTCGCCGGTCAGCAGTATGCGATCCACTGCCGCAAGGTTGCGGTCGACGGCAAGCTCGACGAGTCGCAGCCCGAGGAGATCCTGCTGAACGTGAACCTTCTCGCGGAGGGCAAGCCGTTCATGGCCCTCGGAGCGACGAGCATCAGCCCGGATGGCTATACCCTTGCGTACTCAACCGACGAGACCGGCTTCCGCCAGTACACCCTCCATATCCGCGACCTGCGTACCGGGCAGGACCTTGCCGACACGGCAGAGCGCGTTGGCTCGATCGCCTGGGCGGCTGACTCGAAGACCCTCTTCTACACAACCGAGGATGAGACGACGAAACGGCAGGATCATCTCTTCCGTCACGTGCTCGGTTCTCCTGCGGCTGAGGATGTTCTTGTCCACGAGGAGAAGGATGAGCGCTTCAATCTTGGTGTCGGCCGGACGCGCGACCGCCAGTACCTGATGCTCGAGACCGGCAGCCACACTACGAATGAGTGCCGGCTCCTGCTGGCGACGGAGCCGACGGGGGAGTTTCGCCTGATCGCACCGCGCGTCGACGACCAAGAGTATTATCCCGACCATCGCGATGGCCTCCTCTATATAAGGACTAACGACGCCGGGAAGAACTTCCGCCTGGTGACCGCGCCGGTGGCTACCCCGGACCGCGACCACTGGACGGAGTTGCTGCCCCTTGATCCCGAAGCGCCGCTCGAGGATGTCGATCTCTTTCAGTCCTTCCTGGTCACGACCCGCCGGAAGCTCGGCCTACCGGTCCTTGAAGTTCTGCGTTTCAACCCGGACAGCACCCTGGCGACTCCCCAGCCAATCGCGTTCCCTGAGCCGACCTACTCGGCTGGCAGCCATGCCAATCGGGAGTTTGAGACGAGTACTTTCCGCTACAGCTATACCTCGCTGGTCTCGCCGGCCTCGGTCTACGAGTATGACGTTGCCACGGGCGGCTCGACCCTGTTGAAGCAGCAGGAGGTCCCCGGCAACTTTGATCGGACGCTCTATGGCTCTGACCGCGTCTGGATCACGGCTGCGGATGGCGTGCAGGTTCCGGTGTCGATCGTCTATCGGCGCGACGCCTTCCATGCTGACTCCACGAATCCGCTTTACGTTTATGGCTATGGTTCCTATGGCTACCCGCTTCCGGTCGGCTTCAGTGCAGCGCGGCTGTCACTGCTTGATCGTGGCGTAGTGCTGGCCTATGCCCACATTCGCGGCGGTGGGGAGCTTGGCGATGCCTGGCATGATGCAGGCAAGATGGCCGTGAAGCAGACGACCTTCTCGGACTTCACGGCGGCGGTCGAACAGCTTACCCAGAAGGGCTACGGCGATCCTTCGCGCGTTGCGATTGAGGGCGGCAGCGCCGGTGGTCTCCTGATGGGAGCGGTCGTGAATCAGCGCCCGGACCTGTTCCGCGTTGTCCTGTCGCATGTCCCGTTCGTCGACGTGATGAACACCATGCTCGATGCAACGCTGCCGCTGACGGTCGCCGAGTACGAGGAGTGGGGAAATCCGAACGAGGAGGAAGCCTTCAACACGATGCGCGCCTACTCGCCCTACGACAATCTGAAGCTGGGCGCCTTTCCGACGATGCTCGTCAAAACCAGCCTCAATGACTCGCAGGTGATGTACTGGGAGCCGGCGAAGTACGTCGCGAAGCTCCGGACATTGAAGCAGAACGACACTCCCCTGCTGCTCCATATCAATATGGATGCAGGCCATGGCGGGGCGTCCGGCCGCTACGACTACCTGAAAGAGGTCGCCTTCGACTATGCGTTCCTTCTAAC
>CAZZZQ010000353.1:3626-4588 GCA_964658405.1 uncultured Sphingomonas sp. | reverse complement strand
GGATGCAGATGATGATTGGCTACGTGGGATCGACGGGCCGCAACCTGTTCCTTCGTTCCATCACCAACCTGATCACGGGCGTAACGACGAACGCGACGACCGGTGCGGGCACGGCGGTTCGCCAGTACGGCGGACGTTTTGCTGAAGTCGACTACAAAACGAGTGGCGGTGTGGACCAGTACCACGCTCTGCAGACAACGTTGCAGCGCCGCTTTACCAAGGGCCTGGCCTTCGACGCGAACTACACCTACGCCCACGCCCTGAGCAACGTCGTCGGCTTCTCCCAGGAGGGGCAGGAGGGTTGGAGCAACGCCGATCCAACTCGTATCGGCCAACTCGACTACGGGAATGCGGAAAATGATATCCGCAGCCGGTTTGCCCTCTCGTTCAACTATGAGTTCCAGTATGGAAAGAGCTTTACCGGTGTGAAGAAGCTGGCGCTGGCGGGCTGGCAGACGAACGCAATCGCCGTCTGGCAGACCGGCAAGCCCTTCACGATCGTGAACAGCAGCGCAGCTGGCGGCTTCGGCAACCGGGCAAGCCCGCTCTTCAACGGTGGTGTCGACCGTCCAAACCTGATTCACTCCCCCAAGCTGGCACATAAGACCAACGCTGAGTTCTTCGATACGACAGCGTTTGCTCCGCAGGCACTCGGTACAGTCGGGTCGGAAGGAAGAAATATTCTCTACGGTCCGCACTTCCGCCACGTCGACCTCTCCCTCTTCAAGGACTTTGCCCTGACAGAGAAGTTTCGCGTACAGTTCCGCGCAGAGTCGTTTAACTTCTCAAACACGCCAAACTTCTTCATCAACAACAACGTCAACAGCAGCCCGAGCACGTTGCTGGGGAATGGTTCCTTCGGTCAGATCACCCAGGCTGACCCAAACTACACCCCTCGCATCTTCCAATTTGCTCTCAAGGTCATGTTCTAAACAGCAGTCATAAAGCAGGTCGGGGGGGGG
>CAZZZQ010000353.1:0-3614 GCA_964658405.1 uncultured Sphingomonas sp. | reverse complement strand
CATACGTCTCTGCCGCTTTTTTCGTCGACCCACCAGCTCATTCGGGCGTCCGGTTTCAGCCCCATGAAATAGTTGCGGACCTCACTTGTTCGTAACTTTTACATTTGAATCGGGTTAGAGAGCCCGGTTCCCGCTAAGTGAGAATCTATGAGTTCCACCTGGCTTTTCCGCTTGCCCTGAAATTCACGCTCCTGTAAAAACTAACTCAAGCCACTTTCCAGGTTTCTTGCCCGGCACGTCCTATACGGATCCGCCTTTTATAAGAACGAGCCCACGCAGGCTCGTTTAACTGTCGTTCTTTTGGGGGAAGTTTTGAAGATCAAATATGCTCTGGTAGTCGTCCTTGTTTCACTCCTGACGCTTTGCGCCGGACCGAACTACGCTCAGAATGCGACCACATCACTCCGCGGAGTCGTTAAAGACCCCAGCGGAGCGGTCGTCCAGGGTGCCAGCGTCACGCTCGTAAACAGTGCGGCTGGACAGACGCTTTCGACCACCTCCGGCACCAACGGCGACTATCAGCTCCTGCAGATCCAGCCCGCCAGGTACACCATCAAGGTCACGGCGCCCGGCTTTGGCGAGCAGTCAAAGACCGCAGAGCTGCTCGTAAATCAACCGGCGACGGTCAACTTTGCGCTCACGCTTCAAGCAAGCGTCGATGTCGTCAACGTGTCGGCGGCTGCGCAGACCATCAATACGACGGATGCCTCGCTCGGTAGTTCGACGAATAACGCCACCATTCAGGCGCTCCCAAGTGAGACCCGTAACGTTCCCGACCTGCTCTCCCTGCAGCCCGGCGTCTTCTTCCTTCCCCAGCCCAGCAATCCCGCGCTGCAGGATAGCCGCAGCGGCGCCGTCAACGGAGGCCGCTCGGACCAGGGCAACATCACGCTCGACGGTGTGGACGATAACGACCAGGTCCGCGGACTCGCCTTTACCGGGGTTCTCCGCCAGACCCAGGACTCCATCGAGGAGTTCCGCGTCACGACCGGCAACGCAAACGCCGATGCCGGCCGTTCGTCAGGCGCGCAGGTCAGCCTCCTCACCAAGTCGGGAACCAACAGCTTCCATGGCGCGGCGTACGAGTACAACCGCCCGACCTTCACCGTTGCGAACGACTTCTTCAACAAGCAGGCACAGCTGAACAGCGGCCTGCCGAACCGGCCCGGTAAGCTGATCCGCAACATCTTCGGCGGAGATCTTGGCGGCCCGATCATCAAGGACAAGCTCTTCTTCTTCGTGAACTACGAGGGAACACGCCAGGCGGAGAGCGCACAGATCAGCCGCACCGTCCCCACCGCCGCCTATCAAAGGGGCATTCTGCAGTACACCGGTGACTCTGCCTCCGGCGCGACCGAGACGCAGACGCTGACCGCGGCGCAGGTGGCTACGCTCGATGGCGGATGTCAGATCTGCAACTCAGCCCAGTACGCCCCGGCCCCCGGACCCAACCCCAACGCGCTGGCCTACTTCAACTCGGTTCCCGCGGCGAATGGCGTCAACCTTGGCGACGGGCTCAACACCGGCTCCTTCTCCTTCGCGTCGCCGAACCCGAAGACCCTGAACACGACGATCGTGAAGATCGACTACATTCCTTCTCCGAAGCATCGCATCCTCGCTCGCGGAAACCTGCAGAAGGATACGACCGGTGGCGTCGAGCAGTTTCCCGGACAGGGACCGTCCTATGTCCTGATCGACAACACCAAGGGTATGACCTTCGGCGATACATGGACGATCTCGCCGACAATGGTCAACGACCTCCGCTATGGCTACATCCGGCAGGGATATGGCAACACCGGCGTCGGATCCGGCGACTATGTAGACTTCCGCTTTCTCGATACGGCTACGGCTGAGACGCGCAATACGGTCGTCAGCGTGCCGGTCAATAACATCGTGGACAACTACAGCTGGACGAAGGGCAAGCACAGCATCCAGGTCGGTGGAAACTGGCGCCTGGTGCACCAGAATCGCAGCTCGAACGCGAACTCGTTCAACTCCGCCTCCTCGAACCCGTACTGGCTCGGCGGCACCCCGCCTGACCCATCCTCGCTTGGGTTGGACCCAGTCGACAGCGGCTTCACCAACTCCTACAACATCGCCTATGCGAACCTGATCGGAACGATCCCCTCGGTCACAAACGTCTACAACTACAAGGTTACGAGTCCCACCACGGGCGCCCTGCTCGCGGATGGCGCACCGATCGATCGGTCCTTCAAGGCGAATGAGTATGAGTACTACATCCAGGACTCCTGGCGTGTGCTCCCGAACCTGACCGTCACCTTCGGCCTCCGCCACACCATCCTGCAGACCCCCTACGAGTCGAAGGGGCAGCAGGTGACGCCGACCATCGACACGCACGCATGGTTTACGCAGCGCGAGACGGCCGCCCTCCAGGGCCAGATCTATGAGCCGGATCTCGCCTTCGCGCCCAGCGGCCCGGTCTACAACAAGCCCGGCTTCTGGCCAAAGTCGAAGAACAACATCGCCCCGCGGTTCGCCATCGCCTATTCGCCAAACGGGAAGACCTCGATCCGCGCCGGCGCCGGTATTTACTACGATCACTACGGTCAGGGCCTGGTCAACGTGTTCGATCAGAATGGCTCCTTCGGACTTTCGACGGCGGTCACAAATCCTGCCGGCGTCCAGCAGTATGAGTCGTCTCCCCGCTACCTCGGCCGCCACTCCTTTCCCTTCAGCAACGGAGCCGCCCCGTCCACCCAGACCTTTCCCTACACGGCACCGACGGATAACTTCGCCATCACGTGGGGCATCGACAGCAAGCTGAAGACTCCGTACACAGAGGCATTCGACCTGTCATTCCAACGCGAACTCTGGGGCGGCTTCACCGTGGAGACCGCCTATGTCGGGCGCCTCGGTAGACACCTTCTTCAGAGCCTCGACCTTGCCCAGCCGGTCGACTTTGTCGATCCCCAGGGAGGGGGAGACTACTACTCCGCCGGTGCGCAGCTCTCGAAGCTGGTCGATGCGAACGGTGGAAACACCAGGGCCACGGTCGGATCCATCCCCTACTTCGAGCACCTCTTCCCCTATATGGCCGGCATTGACTATGTCGGGGAAAGTGCAACGCAGGCGATCTACCAGAACGAGTGGGCTCCGTACCGGGCAAACCTCGGTGCCACGACGGCCCTCGCCGATATTGACTACTTCTGCGTCTATGGCTGCCCCGGCAACCACCAGTCGCGCTTCTGGCAGGATCAGTTCTCGTCCCTCTATGCACTCTCCACCATCGGCATGAGCTACTACAACGCGGCTCAGATTACGCTGCGTCACCCCAGCAGCCATGGTCTCCAGACCGATATCAGCTACACCTACTCGCGCTCGATCGACATGGGCTCGGATGCAGAGCGCAGCACCGAGTTCACCGGCAATCCTCCCACAGTTGCGGCAGGCGGCAGCAGCATCATCAACACCTGGAAGCCGTACCTGAACCGCGCTGTATCGGACTTCGACACGACGCACCTGCTGACCGTGGACTGGGTCTACCAGCTTCCGGTCGGGCGCGGCGCGACCTTCCTCGGCAACTCCAACTGGCTCGTCAATGCGCTGGTTGGCGGATGGCAGTCGTCCGGGATCCTGCGTTCGACGAGCGGCCT
>CAZZZQ010000352.1:2250-4608 GCA_964658405.1 uncultured Sphingomonas sp. | reverse complement strand
CGATGGCCTCCCCTTCGCGGTCAGGGTCAGGTGCCAGGTAGACCATGTCGGCCTTCGCGGCCAGCTTCTTCAACCGGTCGACGACCTTCTCCTTGCCGGGAGATACGATCAGCGTCGGCTCAAAGGTCCGCTTCAACAGCTCGACGCCGATGTCGTTCTTGGGCAGGTCCATGATGTGGCCAATCGAGGCCTCCACAATGTAGTCGCTGCCGAGATATTTATTGATCGTCTTCGCCTTCGCCGGCGACTCCACGATCACAAGTGACTTTGCCATTCGTTACCCTTCCACCTATCAAAACAGGTCGCCGAAGCAACCTGTTCCGTTCTTGCTGATTCATTGCGAACCTAACACGGTTCCGTTCCGCGCGTCATCTGCGACTGTTCACAAAGGGACGGTCTTAACCTTTAAAGGTAAGCCTGACGTCCTGCCTCATGAAGACTGACTCTACACCTGAAATGCAGTCGCTCTATATTGTTAGGGCTAAAAACATCGCACATAGTGCTTGCCTGGCATTTGCTTGACCCGCCCGGCGAGCTCCAGTTCAAAAAGCGCAGTAAAGATTTCGGGCGACCCGAGCTCTGCCTCCAGACCCTCGATCAGCGCGTCCAGCTGCACCGATTCGTCGTGGCGAAGCCGCGTAAACACCATCCGCTCCTGCTCACTCATAACCGGTTCAGTAAATAAGGATGCGGCTCCACGGCCTTTCGATTCAACGCCCCCTGCCCCCGCCATCTCCGTCTCGAGCTCCAGCCGAACATGCGACGGCAGATCCTCCCAGACGTCCTCCCACGTCGCCGTAAGCTTAGCGCCCTGCTTTATCAACGTGTTAGGGCCCCACGCATTCTTGTTGGTCACATTCCCGGGGACCGCATACACATCACGATTCTGCTCGTCAGCGCACCGCGCCGTAATCCGCGTTCCCGAATACTCGCCGGCCTCGATGACCAGCACGCCAAGACTCATTCCACTCAGGATCCGGTTCCGAATCGGGAAGTTCTGCGGTGCCGGAAAGGTCCCCATCGGGTACTCGCTTACGATCGCACCGCCCTCCGCGACGATCCGCTCCGCCAGTTTCTTGTTCTCCTTTGGGTAGATGACGTCTATCCCGGTCCCCCAGACCGCGATAGTCCTCCCTCCCGCGTCGAGTGCGCCTTTATGCGCAGCTGTATCAACGCCCCGCGCCATGCCGCTTAGAATCGTCAGCCGCCGATGGGCCAGGTCGCGAGAGAGCATCTCCGCCATCCCCGCACCATAAGGCGTCGGCTGCCTTGTCCCTACAACCGCGATGCCGGGTCGCGCGAGCAGGGCAGCATCTCCTCGAATCCAGAGCACGGCCGGCGGGTCATAGATCTCCATCAGCCGCTCCGGATAACTCGCATGGTCGGGCGTAAGGAACGTCCCGCCAGCAGTAAGAACCCGCTCCGCCTCGGCCTCCGCAACCACCAGCGCGCGCCCTTCAAAGATGAACTGTGACGAAGCAGCCGGCAGTCCGGCCCCCTCAAGCTCAGTCAGCGAGGCCTCGAAGACCCGTGCCGCATCGCCCAGTCTGCGCACCGCTTTGACCGCGCGAATCGCTCCGACCCCGGGCGTCAGGACGAGCGCCATCCACCCCAGCCGTCTCTTGACCAGCTCCGCTTCCGCCTGCTCTTCACGCACAAAGACGCCCATCCGCCGTCACCTTCTCAGAAGCTTCCACAACCCATCGGATGACGGCAGAGCCTACAGTCCACCTGCGCGCAAGTCAACCGGCGGTCCTCAAAAGGGTGTAAAGAACGGAGTACGAAAGATCTACATGCCTGATAGGATTCGACTTGAATCCCCAGTGCAAACTTTTGTCCATATACCAGAACTTGCTGGACAAGGATAGAATTCGTCACGACCGGAACTTTTCCCTGAACGTCATGAATACATCGACCATTGCCGGTGCGCGGCTTGACGAACGTCGTCCCAGGAGCTACGACTCTCCGTCGAAGCGCGTCTCCGCGCTGTGGTTGCTGGTCACCTTTCTCATCCTCCTGCTCTTCTCATGGCTCGGCATTGAGCTCTCCCGCCACTCCGAGGGCGTCGCGACGATCTGGTTCAGCAACGGCCTCCTCTTCGCGATTGTCATCAGAAAAAGCGAGCGCGAGTGGCCCTGGTACTTCGCCGTCGGACTGCTCGCAGACACCATGGCCGATGTCCTCTATGGCGACCACCTCGGCCTGGCCATGGGGGTGTCCGTTGCAAACTCGATCGAGGTCATCCTCTCCACACTCCTGCTCTCGCGCTTCTTCGGATCTCCGTTTCTCCTCTCACGCCTCAGGCCACTCGTCGGATTTCTCGCGGTTGCAGTCGTTGGATCGACCGCAGTATGCAGT
>CAZZZQ010000352.1:0-2240 GCA_964658405.1 uncultured Sphingomonas sp. | reverse complement strand
CGCTGGGCACCTGCTGGCTGGTTTTCTTCGGGGAAACCGCACCATGGTGGCAAGTCTTTCGTACCTGGTATCTCGGCGACGTCCTCGGAATGGCGATCATCGCACCGCTTGTGTACATCCTGCAGCAACCCGGTTTCTTCTCAATCCTGCAGCCGTCTCGGCTGCTGAAGACACTGCTGATCCTCGTCATTCCCGCAGCGGCGACGCTCCTGGTCTTCAATCACAACCAGGACCCGCTGATCTTTGCCATCTTTCCCGCGATGCTCTTCGTTGTCTTCAAGCTCGGCTTTCCCGGATCTGTGCTTTCGATCTGCATGGTCGCCTATCTTTCCATCGACCTCACGATCCATGGCCACGGGCCGCTGATGCTCATCGTCGGTGCAACGCTGCTGCATCGGATCGTGATCGCGCAGATCTTCTTGGCCATCTCGGTCTTTACCTTCTTCCCGGTCGCCGCTCTGCTTGAGAAGCACAAGAGCCTTGAATCGTCCCTGGTGCGCAGTGAGGCGGAGTACCGCTTGCTTGCCAACACCGATGCACTGACCGGCCAGGGTAATCGGCGTGCATTCGATGAGAAACTGCTTGCGGAGTGGCACCAGCCATCCTCCAGGGATCAGCAGCTGGCACTGCTGTCGATCGATATCGACCTCTTCAAGTCCTACAACGATATCTACGGCCATCCGGTCGGAGATGAGTGTCTCCGGCAGATTGCATCGATCATTGCCAGCACCCTTAAACCCTTCTCGAACGATCGGCTCTACCGGCTCGGCGGCGAAGAGTTTGCCGTCATCCTGCCAGACACCAGCCGGAACGTAGCGTTCGGGATCGCCGAGAAGCTGCGCGAAGCGATCTTCGACAGCTCCATAGCCCACTCGGGAAATCCGCTCGGCAGGCAGACGATCAGCATCGGCGTCGCCGCGGCCGCGCCCAGCTCCAGGATCTCGCCGCTGGGCTTGCTCAATCTCTCCGATCAGGCCCTCTATCAGGCCAAGCACCTGGGAAGAAACCGTTCAGAGATAGCGGATAACGCGCTGTTTCCGGTGGACTCCTATGTCCCCACCGGCCTTGCGTCGTGAGCCTGAACCCTGCTGCAGCGGAGATCATCTAAAGTCTGTGTCCGCACCGATCTCCCGACTTCGCGTCGCCGCAATTGACTTCCTTAACCCGGCTCCCCTGATGTGGGACTTCGAGCACCCGCCCGCCCAGAACGCACTCGCCGAGCGCTACCAGCTGCATTACACACAGCCCTCGCAGTGTGCAGCCGAGCTGCTCGCCGGGCGCGCCGATCTCGGCCTGATCCCGATCGCAGCCCTTACCCCCGAGCTGGCAATCGTCCCCGGCTGCACCATCGCCTCGCTCGACCGCGTGCGATCCATCCAGCTGATCGTGAAGCAGCCAGCCGAGCTTGAGTCCGTCCGGACTATTGCGGCGGACACCGCGTCGCGCAGCTCGCTCGCCTACACGCAGGTCCTCTTCCGCAAATTTCTCCGAACTGACCCGGCCTTCATCCCCGCCGCGGCAGACCCGGTCGCCATGCTCGAGATGGCCGACGCCGCACTGCTGATCGGCGATCCGGCTTTGCTCGCGCTCGAAGACAAAGCCGAGATCGAGCGAGCCGTCGGCCCGTGCCTCTGGTTCGACATCGCGCATGAGTGGCACACGCGAACCGCACTCCCGTGGGTCGCCGCCGTCTGGGCCGTCCGGCCGGAGTCGCTCGCCTCCGCCGGCTTCACCCGCGATGAAGTCGTCCATGACCTGCAGCACTCCCGCGACCATGGCCTGGCCAATACCGAGGCACTGGTCGCGGAATGGACTCCGCGCATCGCGCTGTCCGCCGAAACGATCCGCCACTACCTGACCGAGAACATCCACTACACCCTGACCGACGCCTGCATCGCGACCATCAGCCTCTTCCGCCAGTACGCCTCCGAGGTCGATGCCCTGCCTGCACTTGGACCGCTTCACTTCCTCTAGCCGATGCCGGGAAGAAGTCGGGCTGCCGCTCGAAATGTATGCCAACATACCGCGACTTCGCCGCATCAGTCCGCGTCTTATCCTCCATGAGCCTCCTTACTGCAGCGCACTCGACGGCCACCGTCCTCTTTGAGGCTCTCGCCGCGCCGCATCACGGGAACAAGCTGCTCCACCTGTTCATTCACTTCGGAATCTTCGGCGTCTTCTTTATTTCGATCGTCGACTCGTCCTTCGTGCCGCTTCCCTTGCCGGGCGTTACCGACATT
>CAZZZQ010000351.1:0-4612 GCA_964658405.1 uncultured Sphingomonas sp. | reverse complement strand
CTCCCAGGAGCAGTGAAAGAACCTTGCTGAGGCGACCAGACATTTCTTCTCCAATTTCGAACTGCTCAGAATTCTTAGCGCGATCGCCGGTATAGTACTAGTCGAGGATTTAGGACTCAGCCGAAACGCCCCGCTGCGACAATTGCCTTGTCGCGAACGTTCATCGAGACAGCAGAGGATTTGATAAGCAACCTAGTGCTTCTTCTGGGTGGATTAGAGCACATTCCGATCGCTGAATTGAGCCTGCCATTGTTCGATTAGGTTTAAACGAAGGAGACTGGGTCGATAGGAGAACGGCTGTTCGACAACCTTACAACCTCCATACGACCCCACATCTCGCTATCTCGAGGAACGAAAGACGAGAGGCGCGATTGTCGGGTGTGACTCCGGGAGAGCCTGTACGACTTCACGTGTAAGCGTGCGATCTGCTGGATCTTCTGATCGACATCCCGGTGCAATGTTTATGACACGCACTGATCTATCGACCCGGGTGCCGGAATCACTTGTCAAACCTCGGTGGAGGTGCGATCTTGTATGCATCTGATGCGCTACCGAGGTGCCGCTATGGCATTCTTTCTATCTAGATCGGCCCTGATTCCCGGACTCCTTGCTCTTGCTGCGATTTCGTCCAGCGGCCAGGTCTTTGTTGTTGGCGAGAAGACGGCCATGGCGGATGTCGCGACTGACTTCTCTCCGACCCATGTGTCGCTGCCTGCGGATCGTCTGGACGAGCGGGGACGCCGGGACCTGGTGCGGAATCTTGAGGCTGAGCAGGGATTCGCTCATCGGGCGCTACCGATGGGGGCTGGGATTACGCTGCAGGCGAATGGGCAGCTGACTCCGGGGGCGGAAGAGTATAAGCAGATGCTGTATCGCAAGGGGGAGTCGTCGGCTCCAGGCGACCGCATCGTGATCACGGCGGTGACCTTTAAGGCGGACCGCATCATCCTGGATCTGAACGGCGGTCCGTATGCGAAGCATAGATTTCTGAGCCACGTTTCCTTGAATAACGCGCCGGTGGCTGCGCAGGAGAGCGCGCCGGTGACGGGATCGCGGGTGACGCTGGCGTTTGAGGGTGGAGTGCCGGAGATCTCTGCGCCGGAGGTGAAGGCGCTGCTCGAGCCGGTGCTGGACTTTGGCGTGAAGAACTCAGAGGAGGCCTACGGCGATACGCTGCCGGCTCCGCTAAAGGAGGCGATCGCGGCGCATGACGTCCTGGTGGGGATGAACCATCGTATGGTGCTGGCTGCGATGGGTGCGCCTGAGAGCAAGGTGAGGGAGCATGACAGCAAAGATCCGGACGGGCCTCGGTATGAGGAGTGGGTCTATGGTCATGTTCCGCAGACGGTGCGGTTTGTCCGGTTTCAGGGCGACCGGGTGTCGCTGGTGAAGGTCGCGGCGATGGGTAAGCCGATGGAGATTCACGATACGAACGAGCTCGGGGATTTTCTGCCGGCGCCTCCGGTACGAGAGATCGCGATGGGAGATGCGAAACTGGGGGATCCAGATGCCGTCGCGCATACTCCGCCACCGACTCTTCGGCAGCCGGGTGAGGCGGAGCCAGCGAATAACGCGGGAGGTAAGGTTCAGTTTCCGGTGCAGAAGAAGCCGGCGGCTGGCGCTCCGACAACGTCTGCTCCTACGGCTCCTGCGCAGTAGCCTCTCGCTCTTCGATGGCCTCAATGCCAGCGAAGAAACGGTCTCTCCAGACATGAATGTCTGCGCAGCGGATCTGACGGCGGAGGCGAACCATTCTTCGATGCCGCTCCCGCTCGGGCATCTGCGTTGCCTGCAGGAGGGCTGCGGCAACGCCCAGTTCATCATAAGGATTGACCAGGATGGCACCGGTTCGGAGCTCTGGGGCCGCCCCTGCGAACTCGCTGAGGATGAGGACGCCGCTGTGGTCAACCTGGGCGGCGCAGTATTCCTTGGCAACGAGGTTCATACCGTCCTTCAAGGGAGTAACGAGAGCGATATCGGCGGCCCGGTAGAGGGCGAGAAGTTCCTCGCGCGGAAGGGAGCGATGGATGTAGTGAATCGGCGTCCAGCCTGGCTCGCTGAAGTCGCCGTTGATGCTGGAGATCAACTCTTCAACCTCTGACCGAAGCGCCTTGTAGCCGGGGATTCCCTCGCGGCTTGGAACAACCACCTGGATCAAAGTGATCTTGCGATGAAAATCTTTTTGGGTGCGCAGGAGGGACCGAAACGCCTTCAGCCGCTCTGGGATGCCCTTGGTGTAGTCGAGGCGGTCGACGCCGAGGGCGATCTGGAGACCGGGCAGCTCGCTGCGAATCTCCCGCATGCGGTGAAGGACTGCATCGGAGTGGGCCGCCCGCGCGTACTCCTGGTAGTCGATGCTGATGGGCATCGCTTCGATCGTCGTGTTTCCTCGCTCACTGGTGACTCGGCGACCTTCGCCGCGGCCGCTCACCTGGATATCGGGAAGAAACGATCTGAGGCAGGCCGCCAGGTTCCGCTCGTCGCGTGTGGTCTGAACGCCGATGAAGTCGTAGTCGAGGAGACCACGAAGGATCTGGCGGCTCCACGGCAGCTTTTCGAAGATGTCAGGGGGTGGGAACGGCGTGTGCAGGAAGAAGGCCAGGCAGGCATGTCTCCGCTGTTCGCGGATTGCGCTGCCAACCTGGAGAAGCTGGTAGTCCTGCACCCAGATGAGGTCGTCCTTCCGGGTGTTCTGGATTACGATCTCGGCGAAGCGCCGGTTGACCTGCTGGTAAAAGTCCCAATAGACAGGGTTGAAGACGCAGCGGGACTGGAGGTCGTGGAACAGCGGCCAAAGTACCTCGTTCGAGAAGCCCTCGTAGAAGTTTGCCTCCTCCTCCGGTGTGAGGAAGAGAGGGGCGTAACGGTAGTCGTGCTCTCGTGTCGCCGCCTCGAGCTCGGCACGGATCTCCGGGGAGTCGGTGGTTCCGGCGCTTCCAACCCATAGCCCGCCGTGCTCCCTGAGCAGTGGTTCGAGTGCACTGACGAGGCCTCCACTTGAGACCTTTGCGGTGGACCTTCCGTCGATGGTGACGAAGGAGACGGGGATTCGGTTCGAGACGACCACGAGGCTCGGCTTTTCTGCTTCGGCGGTGGAGGTATTTGTATCGCGCGCAGGAGTCATCAGTCGTGCACCATGTGCTTTGGGGCGACAGTCTCCAGCCAGCGATCCAGGAATGCAAGGAGCTCCTGAGGGGGGCGGAGCCAGAGATCAGCTTCCGTGTTCCGGGGCTGATCACGAACCAGAACCCTGAGGCCTCGACCGGCCAGGCCGCGGAACGCATCTTCATCGGTTTGGTCATCGCCGAGGTATGCGACAGGAGTCGTGGATGCTTCCTCAGCCAGGATGCGCTGGACCGCGGTTGCCTTGGAGCAGCCCGCACCACGAATCTCCATGCCGCCGTCGAAGGGGAGCAGCTCGAGATCGAGCGGTGGAAGCTGCCGGAAGACGGTTTCGGTAAGGGTTAGGACCTGGGTCGCGTCGGCCTCGGCAAGGCTACGCGTGTGGACTGCGATGCTGCCTGTCTTATGCTCGATGAGTGACGCGAAACCATTTGCGGCGATGGAATCTCTGATCGAAGAGAGTGCTGCATCCTGAGCGGAGGTAAGTGGTTCTACGTGGAGGGTGCCGTCGGCCGATAGATGCTCACGACCGTGACCACCCCAGATCTCAGGGCGCAGATCGGTCGGGAGAAGAGCGCGGAGCTCCTGCGCAGGGCGCCCAGAGACAAAGACAAGACGTGTGCCTGGATGGGTTTTGAATCTGAGCAGCCGCTCTGCAACGCCGGGATAAAGGACTGCGCGCAGGCGATCTTCGACGAAGGGAGCGAGCGTCCCGTCGTAATCAAGCAGAAGGAGAGAGTGCGACGCAGCGGCGAGCCCTTGAAACCAGTCGCTCGCTGGCCAGGTATTGACTGCAGGCGCGGGCGAAGAGATACGGCCGCCCTCCAGATTTCGAACAGAAGACATATCTATTGGATGCCGAAGGCGACCGGAGGAATGCAGCAATCCTAGCGGTTAGGGTGTGGATCGCTGTTGCGGATCGGCTTATGCTTCGGTGGTACGGGAGTAGGGCACACGAGTGCTGGCAATAAAGAGAGGTGAGGACAGGCAATCGTGGTCGAGGTGCGACTCGTTTGCAGCCTCTTCGTCGCTGAGGGTGATGGTTCCAAGGCAGGAAAGACAGATGAGATCAGCAGATCCGTCCAGTTTGCGCCGGTGCGGATAAAGGGGTGTTGAGAGAGCGGCCATGTGAAGGTCCTCTTTTCTAAATTTGATCGCGGCCGAAGACCGTCCTCACGTTATATGTTAGCCCTGTCGATGCCCCATAACGTCTGCGACTTACCATTGATCTTCGGTCCGGTAACTAATGGGGTCAGTGTGAGAGGGGAATTTTTATACTTTAGATCAAAGGTGACGCCGGTTTTGTCGAGGCGGAGGAATGCCTTGTCTATTTATCTTGCTGGCCTCATGCCCCTACCTTGTCCATCGGCTATGTGGACCTACCATGGAACCAGGCATGGAGCCGTCAATTACTTTTTTCGGATGAAGATCGCTAGCGAAAGTCAAGGCGATTCTCTGTTGGTCCGTGGCAGAAATTGATGCTGCTGGA
>CAZZZQ010000350.1:0-4615 GCA_964658405.1 uncultured Sphingomonas sp. | reverse complement strand
CACGGTGTGGGCAAGTTTATTGAGCTTATCGCGGGAGATCCTCAAAGGACCGCCTTGTACTTACGTGCCAGCTCGATCTTCACCTTCTTGAACATCTCCGGGTAGCTCGCGCCGCTCTTGAGCATGTCGTCCTGAAAGGCCTCGAGGATCACCCGAACCTCGTCGTTAATGCGGTCTTCGAGGGCAAGCTCCTCGATCATCGCAGCCGTCACCCGTTCATGAAGAACGGCCGGTTTATCTGCCTGAATCATCTTCGCATCCACCAGGTGCTTGACCGTCTGGCGCGCGAGATATCCTACGTAATCTTTAGAAAAAATCATTGACTTTCCTCTCAATATAGCACGCGCTGGCATGCCACCTGAGCCCCTCCCTATCATGGCAGGCTCTGTCGCAATGAGACGCTTCCCTTGCGAAAGTCCTGACGGTTTGAATCCTTCGCGACCTGCATCGCCCCGAAGTTTTGGTGCGTTGGAGACGCAATTCTGAGACAATCATCCTTCGATGCAATGTGACGATCTTATTACCGTAAAAGACGACATGGTGGCTTTTATCGCCGGTCATGGGCTACGCCAATTCAACGGCTATGTCACCGAAGAAGTCCCCACCGTCCTGTTTGAAGAAGACGATCCGGATGCCTGGAAGACCTTCGTAGAGCATGCGAAGGCAGCCAATGTCGCCTTCGTGACCATGAGTGAGGTCATCCTCGAGAAGGAAGATGTTGCGATCCTCCTGGAACAGCTTCGAGAGCAGAACTTCCCCGACGAGGACGGTCCGGATCTGGACGACGCGGAGTACCTGGTCAACCATGTCGGCAAGACCGGCTATCTGCAGCTTGGCTTCGCGCATCAGGGAGTCATGTTCATCGTTGAGATCTCTACAGAATGGTATGACCGCTTCCAGAACCTGATGGAATCGGTAACCGATCTTGGTGGCGTAATCGTAGACGACCGCGACAGCGACGACTGAGCATGGTGATGGTAGCGGACGAACTAGAGCCGCAATGGTTGACCTCTCCGGCTGATGTCGCTCTCGCTGCGGAGTTGGAGAAGCAGCTCGGGTGCCCGCCGGCAATCGCAGCTCTGCTCGTCTCTCGCGGATTCGACACCGCCTCCTCCGCCGGGGAATTTCTTCGCCCATCGCTTGAGGACCTCCACGACCCAAACCAGATGCTCGGCCTCTCGGCTGCCGTCGCGCGCATCCAGCAGGCGGTTCGGCTCGGCGAAAAGATTCTGATCTACGGCGACTACGACGTTGACGGGACGATGGCAACGATCCTCCTGAAGACGGCCATCGAGCGCACCGCCCCCAAGAACAACCCCGCCTCTGTCACGTGGCATGTACCGCACCGTATCCGAGAGGGATATGGCATGCAGACGAACGTTCTCGCAAGAGCAGCAGCCGACGGCGTTCGCCTCATCATTAGCGTAGACACCGGCATTCGCGCCTTTGCGGCGGCCGATGAGGCCCGCTCGCTTGGGCTTGACCTCATCGTGACCGACCACCATCTGCCTGATGACGCGACCGGAGTTCCGGACGCTCTGGCCGTCATTAATCCTGCTCAATCTGGATGCGGCTATCCCTTCAAGTCCCTCTGCGGAGCGGGCGTTGCCTTCAAGCTCTCGCACGCCCTCCTCCTGGCCGCAGCGACGACACCAGCGGAGCAGGAACGCCTCAATACCATCATCGTCCCCTCCTTCCTTAAGCTGGTGGCGCTGGCAACCATCGCCGATTCGGTCCCTCTTTTAGGCGAAAACCGAACCATCGCCGCCATTGGACTCCGAGAGCTCAAGAATCCAGTGCAGGCTGGTCTTCGGGCCTTGATGGAGGTTGCCAAACTGCCACTCGATCAGTCACCGACCGCAATGGAGGTCGGCTTCCGGCTGGCTCCAAGGATCAATGCAGCGGGCCGCATGGACGTTGCTGATGATGTCATTGAACTCTTTCTAACTCGCGACGTGCGGCGTGCCGCAGAGCTGGCGCAGAAGCTGGATGAGTTGAACCAGAACCGGAGGTCCACCGAGGCCGAGGCGCTGGAGGTCATCGAAGCTCATCTTGAGCTGCTTCGGGGCGAAAGCGGCGAGTTCCCTGCCGATTGCATCATCCTCTGCGACGCCCGCTGGCATCGCGGGGTCCTTGGAATTCTTGCGTCCCGCGTGGTCGATCGCACGGGGAGACCGGCGCTTATTTTGACGCACGAGAATGGCCAGGCTCACGGCTCAGGCCGGTCAGTGCAGGGATTTCACCTGTTAGACGCCCTGACTACTACGCACACCCTCGCTGATACGGCCGATCCTGTCTTCACACGCTTCGGCGGCCATGCCCACGCTGTGGGATTCTCGCTGCCGCTGACGAATCTGCCCATGCTGCAGCAAAGGATGAGCGAACACACGAGGGTCGCTCTCACGGTCGACATCCTTCAGCCCAGTCTTCACCGCGACCTGGAGCTGGCCCTGGAAGAGATCACGCCTGCCCTCTGGGAATGGCTGCAACGTTGCGGACCCTATGGGAATTCACACGAGATTCCGGTCTTTCTTACCCGGGGAGTTACGCTTGCAGCACCTGTTCGCATCATCAAGGAGCGACACATCTGCCTGGAGGTCACGCATGGCAGGCACCCGGCCCGGTTCAGCGCGATGGGTTGGAGCAGGCCCGGAAGGAGGGGCGACTGGGGACTGAGAGCCGAACAGATGGACCTTACGGAAGGGACCCGTATCGACATCGCCTACACCATCACGGAGAACCGGCATCCGCAGTACGGCGGCCTGCAGCTTCAACTTGTCGATCTCAGAATGGCTTTGTAGACGCCCTTCACAAAAAGGTTTGCTCCGTTTCCGGTGCAGGGGGCGTCTTATATACTGACCACAGAATTAGTAACTAAGAAAAATGACTACAACGACAGAAAAACGGATTAATCCAGCGGTTTTGTGGGGCGGCTTGATCATAATCGCCGTCGCCGCTGTTCTACTTGTTCGATCCCTCACGCACGAGGTCATCAGCGTCCGGGTGGCTGCTGTGACCCATCAGAATCTGTCCCGAACCGTCTCCACGAACGGCAAAGTTGAGCCCGTGGATGAGTACCAGGCGCACGCACCGTCTGCCGGCGTCGTAAAGAAGATCTATGTGGATGTTGGCGAGAAGGTTCAACCCGGTCAGCTTTTGATCAAACTGGATGATTCGGACGCCTTGTCCCGCATGGCGAGCGCCAACGCCGCGCTTCGTTCGGCCGAGGCGGCCAACTCCGATCTACAGAAGGGCGGCTCGCAGGAGGAACGCCTTTCCATGAGTGGCGATCTGACTCGCGCGAAGGTTCAGCAGCAGCAAGCTGCCCGGGATCTGACCGCTCTTGAGATGTTGCAGCAGAAGGGTGCCGCCTCGAATGGAGAGGTGCAATCGGCACGTGAGCGTCTCGAGTTTGCGAACTCCTCCCTGCAGAGTATTCAGCAACGCTCGACGCAGCGCTTCAGCTCGACGGACCGGGTTCGGTCAGACGCCCAGGTCGCGGAGGCCCGTGCCAGCCTGGCTTCAGCACAGAGCTCCTATGCCGGGGTCAACATTCGCGCTCCCCACGCTGGAACGGTCTACTCGATTCCAGTGTCCGAGTATGACTTCGTTCCCTCCGGCGACGACCTGCTCGACGTCGCTGACCTGAACCGTCTTCGGATTCGCGCCTACTTCGACGAACCAGAGATCGGGAATCTTGCTGCCGGTCAGCCGGTAAAGATCGTCTGGGATGCAAAGCCACTGCAGACATGGCACGGTCACATCACGCTGGCTCCAACCACCGTCATCAGCTACAACACGCGCAATGTGGGCGAATGCATCATCACGGTCGATGACGCAAAGGGTGACCTGCAGCCGAACTCAAATGTCACGGTAACCGTCACAACTTCGCAACGGTCAAACGTACTGAGCATCCCCCGAGAGGCGCTTCACACGGAAGGTCAAAGAGACTTTGTGTATCGCGTGATCAACCATCGCCTGGTCAGCACTCCCGTTCAGATCGGTCTCGTCAATCTGAACCGTGTTGAGATCACCGGAGGTCTGACAGAGAAGGATATCGTCGCCCTCAACGCGACCAGCAATCGAGACCTTTCAGACGGACTCCAGGTCAAATCAATCGAATGACGAGGTACAGCACCATCGGCGCGGTTCGACGCCTCTGCGCGGCAACCATGCTTCTCTTCTCCGCCTCGACGTGTCTCGCTGCCACTGACTTCGACTCTGCGAATAGAGCCCTCCAGCAGGGCCGTGCTGACGATGCGATTCGAATCCTGCAGGCTGGAATTGCAGCAAGGCCGGATGATTCGGCGACCCATCAATTGCTCTGCCGTGTCTATTACACCGAGGATCAGTTCGACGCAGCCATTCACGAATGCGAGCTCGCCGTGGGGGCCGCTCCCAACCAAAGCAACAATCAGATGTGGCTTGGCCGGGCGTACGGCATGAAAGCGTCCAATGTGGGGCCGCTGACTGCCTTCAGCCTCGCTAAGAAGGTCCGGATATCGTTCGAGCGAGCAGTTCAGCTGGACCCGGGGAACGTTCCGGCGACCGTCGCACTCGGAGAATACTATGTAGCCGCGCCCGCGCTGATTGGCGGTGGACTGGATAAGGCGAG
>CAZZZQ010000349.1:0-4642 GCA_964658405.1 uncultured Sphingomonas sp. | reverse complement strand
ATTGATCAGGAGGAACGCGATGATGCTGGCGGCGATGAGGGTCGCCGCCGTCTGGAAGAAGGCCGCGTTGAAGGCGTCAAGCCGCGGTGTGCCATGCAACTGGAACGAGAGGGCCAGCAAGACACAGGCAAGCAGAAAACCTCCTCCCCATGCGAGCTTTTCCCTGTTGGAGCAGGGTCCGACGCGACCCCAGCGCTCGAATCGGCAGGCGATCCACGCTCCGGCGGCCAGGCCATCGCAGTGGAAGAAGGTGAAGCGATAGTTATGGTGGCCGAACCAGGCGGCGATCAGCCGCAACACCATCGCACCGAGAGCGATTGCGAGCGCCCAGCTGCTGATCGCTTCGATGGAGCGGCGGCGAACGACGGTCGGCCAGATCAGGTAGAACTGCTCCTCAATGGCGAGCGTCCAGAACGGCCCCGACGAGGGGATATGCAGAAGCCATGCAAAGTTCGCGATGAAGAGCGCGGAGATCAGGACATAGGGGCCGGAATGGGGAAAGAAGGCCAGGATCGCCGCGAGAATGGCAAGGTAGAGCGGAAGAATTCGAAGCGCGCGCTTCCAGTAGAAGTCCTGGTAGTAGCGGTCGCTCCGGCGATCCTCGATAAGCAGAGAGGAGATCAGAAAGCCCGAAAGGACGAAGAACAGGTCGATCCCGGTCTCACCATACTCCGAGATTCGGCCGATAAACTGGACCCCCGGCCCCCAGGCCGGCAGATTAATCGAGGTAAAGCAGACGTGGTGCGCGAAGACTGCCAGCGCCGCGATGCCACGCACACCGTCCAACTCGCGAACGTGGACCAGGCGACGTTTGACAGGGGGAGCGTCCGGTACGATCGACTCATTCTCCGAGTAGGCAGCACCCTGAACAGAGGCAGAGGGGATAGGCACGTGTAAAGCCTACCAGATGCCTTGGGCGCCGGAGTGTTCTCTGAATTGGAGCTCCAGGTCTGCAAAAGAAATGAGGGCCCCGGATGGGACCCTCATTCGGTAGAGCGACGATTCCCGGGGAGGTAGGAATCGGGTAACGAAGTTACATGCCGGTCTGATGCTGGACAGCAGCCTGGTAGCCTGCCGTGAAGCTGGAGCGGTACTCGTCGCGGGCCTGACCCTTTACAGGGGGGTGTACATACAGGTGCGAGACCTTCGGGTCGATGGGACGCTTTGCGGCGCGATCAAGCTTTGCAGCTTCGATTCCGTCACGGTAGCCCTGCTGCGCCTGCTCGGTTCCTGCAGGAGGCGTGTTCCAATCCTGCGCCATGGCGGAGTTCTGTGCCTGTGCATGCGCGAAGACCGGTGCGCCGCTCAGAAGTGCAATTGCCAGTACGGGTGCTGCGATTCGAATTAGTGTTTTCATACATTCCTCGTTGTTTACAGGTAGCGAAACACCTGTAAGCCGAGGTTGACCCTACCACCGCACGAAGACGGTTGGCAAGTTTCTATGAACACTGAGTGAATCTAAAATAGCACGCCCACTGAAAATTGCAAATCCGCTGGACTACATATTGGTGAGACCGCCGCGCATGTCCTCGTTGAAGGCAGGCTTGATGAAGAGCAATGCCTGGACGAGTTCGCCGTCGTACTGCTCCTTGCGGGCCAGCAGTGCGTCGGTGGCTGAGGCATATTCAGCATCGGCAGCAAGCTGGATCAGGCCTTCGGAGACGAGCGCCTTGACGGACTCATTCAGCTCGGCGATCGATGCGTTGAGGTACTGTGCGTCCCGCGGATCGAGCATCCAGACGGGTGCGCCTGCGCCGAGAACGCCGGAGAGCCAGTAGGCCTTGGCGGCGAGGAAGGTGCGACGCTGCTCTTCTGTGGTGTCGTTGAAGCTGAACTTCTTCTGCTTCGCGCTGTAGTAGCGCGTGGTGACGGGAACCGGCTGGCGGTTGCCGCTCTTCACCAGCTCCAGCTGGCCCTGGTCGAGGGTCTTGCGGACGGCGTTGTAGATGAAGGCTTCGGCGAAGGGCTGCTCGGGAGCGGCAACGATCTCGCGGAAGGTGACCGTCATCGAAGCGGAGATCTTCGCGTGCAGGACGCTCTCTTCACCGGTCTCGAGACGAATCTCACCGTGGACCAGCGAGGTGTCCGCGCCGGAGGTGGACTGGTGGAAGGGCCATGCGAACTTGCCGAAGCTGAGCGGCAGACCACCGTGGAGGCTGAGGAAGACGTGGGGATGCGGGTTGCGGAGGCGCTTGGCGGCCTCGGCGAGGTAGACCTGGACCTGGCTCAGGAGGTCAGCGCGGCTGAAGTCGAAGCTATCGCTCAGCTCAAGGACCTGGGTCTTGGCCGGGTCGGACGGCAGGGCGAGCGTGAACCGCGTGGTCGGGTTGCCGGAGAAGTCCGCTCCGGGGGCGGTCGATGCTACGGTCAATCCGGCAGCCTTTACCGCTGCGTCTACCTGTGCTGCCAGAACTGTCTGTGTTTCGATGCTCATCTGCTGTCGTTTCCTCTGTGCTGCGTTGCCGCGGCAATCGAATCTGTCGTTCTATTTTACGGGTCGCGGGCGACCGGCGGCACGGCTTTCGGACGGAAAGAGTGCCAAAGGCCCGGTTGAGCTCGCCGGCTAACGGCTTGTACGATGAAGGTCCCATGTCGAATCTAGCGAAGCTCCTGACCGAATCCCGCAACCCCCGCACCATGCAGATCGACCAGCTCCCGACGCTCGAGATGCTGCGCGTCATCAACGAAGAGGACGCCACGGTGGCCGCAGCGGTCGCGGCGGAGCTGTCGCAGATTGCAAAGGCGGTCGATGCGATCACCGAGCGGTTCGAGCAGGGCGGACGGCTGTTTTACATCGGAGCGGGGACTAGCGGGCGGCTCGGCGTGCTGGACGCCTCGGAGTGCCCTCCGACCTTTTCCGTCCCGAAGACCCTCTTTCAGGGGCTGATCGCCGGGGGCGATGGAGCGCTGCGCAACTCGAGCGAGCGGTCAGAGGACTCGTTTGAAGAGGGCGCAATGGACCTTGCGGAGCGGCACTTCGCCCAGCCGGGGGTCTTTGAGCACGACACGTTGATCGGGATTGCGGCCAGCGGACGGACGCCGTATGTGCTCGGCGCGGTTGCTCATGCGAAGGCGCTGGGGGCGCTGACGATCGGACTCTCGTGCGTGCCCGGATCGCCGCTGGCCGAGGCTGCGGAGATCGCGATTACGCCGGCGACCGGGCCGGAGATCCTGACCGGAAGCACGCGCCTGAAGGCCGGGACGGCAACCAAGCTGGTGCTGAACATGCTTTCGACCGGGGTCATGATCCGGACCGGTGCGGTCTACGGGAACCTGATGGTCAACGTCCAGACGACCAACGAAAAGCTGGTGGATCGTGGGCGGCGGATCATTATGGAGGCGACCGGCTGCAGTGCCGCCGTTGCTGCGGAACTGCTGGAAAAGGGTGGAGGCGTGAAGGTGGCGATCGTGATGCAGAAGCTCGGGCTTGACCGGAGGGCGGCCGAAGAGCGGCTGGCGGAGTGCCAGGGGCGGCTGTCGGCTGTCCTGCGGTAGCGTCCAACCCGGCTCCCATCGGATGGGAGCCGCAGGTCCTTCGACTTCGCTCAGGCTGACAAGGGGTTTGGTGGTCCTGCGGTTCGCTTAAAAGAGGCTCAGTTTGCGCGGCATCTCGATTCCAAGGTGCTCGTACGCGAGGCGCGTGGCGACGCGGCCGCGGGGGGTGCGGTCGAGGAAGCCGATCTGGATCAGAAACGGCTCGTAGACCTCTTCGAGTGCGTCCTGCTCCTCGGCGAGCGCGGCTGCGAGGGTGTTCAATCCGACCGGGCCGCCATCGTACTTCTCGATAATGGTGCGCAGCAGGCGGCGGTCGAGCTCGTCGAAGCCATGGGCGTCGACCTCGAGCATGGAGAGGGCGGCCTGCGCGGTGGGGCGATCGATCCGGCCCTGGGCGCGGACCTGTGCGTAGTCGCGGACGCGGCGCAGCAGGCGGTTGGCGATGCGCGGAGTTCCGCGGGAGCGCATGGCAATCTCGGCAGCGCCGTCCTGATCGATGGGGACGTTGAGCACCTCGGCTGAGCGCTCAACGACGAAGCGGAGCTCGTCATCGGTGTAGAACTCAAGCCGCAGCAGGATGCCGAAGCGGGAGCGCAGCGGGGACGAAAGCAGGCCGGGGCGCGTTGTCGCGGCGACGAAGGTGAAGGGTTTGATCTCCATCACATGGGTCCGGGCGGCAGGTCCCTGGCCGATGATGATGTCGAGCTTGTAGTCCTCGAGGGCGGTGTAGAGCTTTTCCTCAAGCACCGGCTGGAGCCTGTGGATCTCGTCTAAAAAGAGCACCTGCCGCTCGCGGAGGTTGGTCAGGATCGCGGTCAGGTCGCCCTGGATCTGCAGCGCCGGCCCGGAGGTCTGCTGGAAGCCGACCTCGAGTTCGTTGGCGATGATCGTGGCCAGCGTGGTCTTGCCGAGTCCCGGCGGCCCGAAGAGGAGCACGTGGTCGAGCGCCTCGCCGCGGGATTTAGCGGCTTCGAGGGCGATGGCAAGCTGCTCCTTGGCTTTCTCCTGACCGATAAACTCGGCGAGCCGGTGCGGCCGCAGCTTCAGCTCGAAGGCGGCGTCTTCATCGACCTTTCCGGCGGAGACCAGCCGCTCCGCTTCGGCGGAGGCCTTGCGGTTGAGGTCGATCTTCGGCTTGAACGTTGGA
>CAZZZQ010000348.1:0-4658 GCA_964658405.1 uncultured Sphingomonas sp. | reverse complement strand
GGCGGCGCGTGGAGACGACCAAGCTCGAACTGGAGCTGGTCTATACCGAACTCCGGGAGAATATCCAGCACCTCAAGAAGACCGAGCGGCTCACGGCTGCCGGCCAGCTTGCAGCCAGCCTTGCTCACGAGATTCGTAATCCGCTGGCGAGTATCAGTGGCGCTGCGGGGATTCTCGCGCGCGGACAGGCCTCGCCGGACAGCCGCGATGAATGCCTGGACATCCTCATGAAGGAGTCGGTGCGGCTGAACAAGCTGCTCACCAACTTTCTCGACTTTGCACGGCCTCGCCTGCCTCGTTTTCAGATGACCGAGCCGGTCTCCATTATCCAGTCCGTCATCGTTTTGACGCAGCATCTCGCAGCGCGTGAAGACGTCAAGCTCGTGAAGCAGGCTCCCGCCACCTTGCCCGAGATCGAATGCGACGGAGAGCAGATCAAGCAGGTCCTGCTCAACCTGATTCTTAACGCGGTGCAGGTCAGCGAGGCCCACGGCACCGTCCTCATCCGAAGCCACGCCACCCGTGCCGTCCTTGTGATTCAGGTGATCGACGAGGGACCCGGGATCGCGGCAGAGGACCTCGATCGTATCTTCGACCCCTTTTTTACGACCAAGGAGAACGGCACCGGCCTTGGACTTTCCATCGCTGCAAATATCATCGGACAGCACGGTGGCTCTATCACCTGCCGGCCATATCAGGAGAAGGCTTCCGGGATGCTCTTCGAGATCCAGCTGCCGTTTTTACGTGCCAACAGGAGGTCTCCGGCCATGAGCCAGACCGGGCAGGTTCAAATATGACCAGGCAGCGCATCCTTGTCGTTGACGACGATCAGAGTCTTCGCCGTGTCATGAAGATGCAGCTTGAAGAGGCCGGCTACGAGGTCTCCCTGGCGTCGGATGGCGATGAGGCCTTCAGGCTTCTACCCGACCTGCGGCCTGCACTCGTGATCACCGATCTGCAGATGCCAAGCAGTGGTCTGGATCTGTTGCGCCAGATTGCGGGCTCGGAGATCGATACGACCGTTATCGTGATTACCGCATTCGGAACGGTCGAGAGCGCCGTCGAAGCGATGCGGATCGGCGCCTACGACTACGTCACCAAGCCGCTCGACTTTGAAGCGCTTGTCCTTGTTGTGCATCGGGCGATGGAGCGGCAGGGGCTGCTTGAAGAGGTTCGCACGCTCCGGACCGCGGTCGATCAGCGCTATGGCTTCGAAGGGATCATCGGCCGGGCGAAAAGCTTCCTGCGTGTGCTCGACCAGGCCGCGCGCGTGTCGCAGCACGACGCGACTGTCCTCATCCAGGGTGAAACGGGGACCGGAAAGGAGCTGATCGCGCGGGCGATTCACCACAACAGCCGTCGACGCTCTAAGGCGTTTGTAGCGATCAACTGCGGGGCCATCCCGAGAGACCTCATCGAATCCGAACTCTTCGGCTACGTTCGCGGCGCCTTCACCGGCGCGATTACGAATAAGCAGGGGCGCATCGAGGCGGCCGACGGCGGAACACTCTTCCTTGATGAGGTCGGCGAGTTGTCCCTGGATGCGCAGGTTAAGCTGCTGCGGGTTCAACAGGAGGGCGAGATCTCGAAGGTCGGCTCCACACAGCCGGTCCGGGTCGACGTCCGGATCGTTGCGGCGACCCATCGCAATTTGACCGCCATGGTCGAAGACGGCACCTTCCGT
Organism: uncultured Sphingomonas sp.; assembly: GCA_964658405.1. Classification (GTDB taxonomy): domain Bacteria; phylum Acidobacteriota; class Terriglobia; order Terriglobales; family Acidobacteriaceae; genus Edaphobacter. The sequence goes on along the minus strand of CAZZZQ010000348.1, from coordinate 2,974 downwards.
GAGGACCTCTACTACCGCCTCGCCGTAGTTCCATTGCAGATCCCGGCACTGCGTGAACGGCGTGAGGATATCCCGGAGCTGATCGATGTGCTGCTGAAACGGGCCAAGACCCGCTATGGCCTGCCCGACATACGACTCTCCCCCGGGGTCATCCATCGCCTGACCTCATATCGGTGGCCGGGAAATGTGCGTCAGCTGGAGAACGTCATCGAACGCCTGCTCGTGCTCGCGACCTCTGACCTGGTCACCGAACAGGAGCTTCCCAGCGAGCTTCAACATCATCCCGTCCATGAAGGCTCGTTGTGGTTTGACCTGCCGGAGGGAGGGATCAGCCTTGAAGCGGTGGAAAAAGAGCTGATCGTGCGTGCTTTGGAGCGTTTTTCCGGTAATCAGACACATACCGCTAAATTCCTCGACGTGAGTCGACGGACGTTGATCTACCGCATGGAGAAGTATGGAATTGCGACCGGGCCTGGCGGCGACTAGGTTCGATCTTGAGGTCTTTAGCCAGAAAAACGACCGCGTTTTCGGCCGGTAAAGATTTCTTGCATCTCAATCTGGATGGCGTCTCCGGCAACTCCCCGTGTGGTGATAGTGGACGATGAAGGTGTGATCGCCTCAACACTCGTTCTGATTCTCGGACGTAGCGGTCTGGACGCCGTCGGATTCCAGAGTCCTATCGCAGCGCTGGAGCACCTCCAGACGGACCGTCTGGACCTTCTGATCTCAGATGTGCGAATGCCTGAGATGTCGGGCGTAGATCTGGCGATGGAGGTGAAGACGCTTCATCCGATGACCAAGATCCTGTTGATCTCGGGAATGGGTGCCATCAACGACCTCACGCTTGACCCACGAGAGAAGGGCCACGACTTTCCTGTCCTTACCAAACCAGTGCACCCGAAGGATCTTCTGGGGATGGCGCACGCTCTTACGTCTTGAGGAGGCCCGACCCGATTGAAAATTGCAGTGCTCACCTACAAAAACTTATAAAGTGATGAACTCCAGAGATATCTTTTCTACGCCCCGTAAACCGATGAGCCACACCAGCACCCCGGATGTTATCGCCGGCTCGAGCGAGCTGGCGAACCAGCTTCGAGAGTTCGATTGGTCCATTACACCGCTTGGGAGCATCTCCGAGTGGAGTGAAACGCTCCGCTGCAGCGTCAATATCATCCTCGCAGCTCCCCTTCCCATGCAGCTCCTGTGGGGACCGGAGATGATCACGATCTACAACGACGCCATGCTGATGTTTATGGCTGGCAAGCACCCGCATTCCCTGGGCCGCCCGGGAAAAGAGGTCTGGAAAGAGGCCTGGCCCCAGGTAGGAGGCCAGCTTGAAGATGTGTTCTCCTCCGGAAACTCCATCAGCGTAAAGAGCGTCTTCCTTCCACTGTTACGCAATGGTGTCCTTGAAGACATGTACTGGGACTACAGCTACATCCCCGTGCATGACTCTGGCGGAAAGGTCGTCGGGATCCTGAACTTGGCGCAGAATACGACTGAATCTATTGTGGCGACGCAGAGACTGCAGGCGTCGGAAGCACAGGCTCAACGTATTCTTCGCAGCATCGGGGATGCTGTAATCGTGACCGACTCCACCGCCAGGGTAATCCGCATGAACGCGGTGGCCGAGGATCTGACAGGCTGGACGGAGCAGCAGGCTAAACATGTTCCGTTGACCGAAGTATTCAAGATCATTAACGAATCGAGCCGTTTGCCGGTGGAGAGTCCGGCGGCAAAGGTTATGCGACTGGGATCAGTGGTTGGCCTCGCCAACCACACGATCCTGATTCGTCGCGACGGAACCGAGCTGCACATCGACGACAGTGGTGCGCCGATTCGAGATGAGGGCGGTCAACTCACTGGAATTGTCCTCGTCTTCCGCGACATCGGGGATCGCAGGAGGGTCGAACGAGAGCGGGACGCGGCCTTTGCGGAGATTCAGTTGATCACTGACTCGATCCCGGCGATTATCTCCTATCTCGACCCCGACTTCCGCTACGTGCGAGTCAATCGGACCTACCAGGAGTGGTTTGGGGATCCGTCCGAGACGATGGTGGGTCGCACCGTGGATGAGGTTCTGGGCGAAGAGGCGGCGGCAAATGTCAGGGCGCATTTTCAGACTGCCCTTACCGGCGAGCCGCAACACTTTGAACTTCGCGTGAAGTCCCATGGTGAAGAGCGCGTCCTGAACATCGCACACACGCCTCATTTTGACAGCGAGCACCAGGTTCGCGGCGTGATCGTGCAAGGGTATGACATTACGGATCAGAAGAAGGCCCATGAGGCCCTGATTCAGAGCGAGAAGCTGGCTGCGGTTGGGCGTCTCGCGGCGTCGATCGCGCATGAGATCAATAACCCGCTGGAGTCTGTAACGAACCTGCTCTATCTGGCGCGTGCCGGTGCCCAAACGGTCGAGATGCAGGAGTATCTGGATACCGCCGATCGGGAGCTGCGTCGCGTCTCGGCGATCACGAATCAAACCTTGCGCTTCCACAAGCAGGCGACCCGACCGGTCGAGATGACCTGCGAGGAGCTGGTCGATAGCGTAATCACCATCTACCAGGGACGAATCGTGAACTCGAAGATCCGGGTTGAAAAGCGGAAGCGAGCGAGACGAGCCATCCTCTGCTTCGATGGGGAGATTCGACAGGTGCTGAATAACCTGGTCGGCAACGCAATTGACGCGATGCACCCGGATGGCGGCAGACTAATGATGAGGAGCCGCGAGGGGACCCACTGGAAATCAGGGCGGCGTGGCATCATTCTGACGGTCGCTGATAGCGGACCGGGAATGCCCGAGCATGCTGCCGTCAAGGCATTCATTCCCTTCTTCACAACAAAAGGGATTGGCGGGACGGGGTTGGGTCTATGGATCAGCCAGGAGATTATGAATCGCCATCAGGGTTCGATTGCCTTCCGGACGAGTCAGCGGCCCGGCCGAAGTGGAACCGTCTTCAACCTGTTTCTTCCG
>CAZZZQ010000347.1:0-4664 GCA_964658405.1 uncultured Sphingomonas sp. | reverse complement strand
ACGACATAGTCCCCCGACGATGACTGCACCTTCGGCATCATGTCGATGATCGCGACTCCGCTCTTCGCAGTATCCGGACGAGCCACAACGATGCGGTTCGCGGTCACCATACCCGTCTGCGTTTCCAGGCGCCCATGGACCTCAACCCGGTCGCCGATGTGGACTGGTCTTTGCTCAGCGACGCGCGCACCCTGGCCCGGATCACCGTGAATAAACTCCTCGATCGTTTCGGGCTTCAGCAGGACACGATCGCCGGCGATCTCAAACGAGACGGAGCCGTCGACGGCCGTGACATAACCGGACAAGGTGGTCTCATGAGACTGGGCAAACGCAGGCAGAAGTACTACAAAGTAAAGCAGGGATAGAGCCGCGCGCATTTCAACAATCTATCGAAGAGTCTGCGCATGCCGCGTAATCTTTCCGCACGAAAGATATGTTTGCCAAGTCACAACCAGCGCAATAAAGGCCCGGATCGCTCCGGGCCCCTTCTGCATCTCGCTACGTTTTACGCGATCGCTGTCTCGGCTTCGCTCAGGACCGCCTCGCGGATAATCTCATCCGCGACCGCTTCCGTCTCCGACTTCGGCAGCGCAATCGCCAGGACATCCTCGATCCGCGTGGCATAGTGGATGTTCACGCCCTCGACCTGCTCCGGAGTCAGGTCCTCATCGACCTGCTGCTTGCACTCCTTCGGTAGAATCACGTCCCGAACTCCGGCACGCTTCGCAGCAAGAAACTTCTCCTTGATGCCGCCGACCGGCAGAACGTTACCGCTCAGCGTGATCTCGCCCGTCATCGCGGTCAGCGGACGAACCGGAACGTTCGTCAGCAGGCTCACAAGCGCCGTCGCCATGGTCACGCCAGCCGAAGGACCGTCCTTTGGAATCGCGCCAGCCGGGACGTGGATGTGCAGATCGAAATCCTTCGTAAAGTCCTCGTCGAGCCCGAGTGAAGCGGCGTTCGAGCGGACCCACGTCAGTGCTGCCTGCATGCTCTCCTTCATCACGTCGCCGATTTGGCCGGTGATGTTGAAGCCGCCTTTACCCTTCATCTTATTGGCCTCGATGAAGAGGATGTCGCCACCCGCCGGCGTCCATGCCAGCCCAACCACCACACCAGCACGCTTCGTCCGTTCGGCGATCTCCGTATCAACACGCACCTTGATCCCACCCAGGAATTCATGAATGATCTCAGGCGTGATGATCAGCTTCTCGTTGCGGCCCTCTGCGATCTTCCGGGCGAGCTTGCGGCAGACCGTGCCGATCTGCTGCTCGAGCTTGCGGACGCCCGCCTCCCGCGTGTAATGCCGGGCGATCAGGTGCACGCTCTCGCGCGGGAACTCAATCTGACCGTCTTCGATACCGTTCTCCTTGATCTGCCGCGGAATGAGGTATTTGATCGCAATATTGACCTTCTCCTCCTCCGTGTAGCCGGTCAGCTCGATAATCTCCATGCGGTCGAGCAGCGGCCCGGGGATCGTGTCCAGCTGGTTCGCCGTGCAGATAAAGAGCACCTTGCTGAGGTCGAACGGCTGATCGAGATAGTTGTCCCGGAAGGTATTGTTCTGCTCCGGATCAAGCGTCTCGAGCAGCGCGCTGGCCGGATCACCCCGGAAGTCGCGTCCCAGCTTATCGATTTCATCCAGCATAAAGACCGGGTCCTTCACCTCGACCCGCTTCAGGTGCTGAATGATCTGCCCCGGAAGCGCGCCGATGTACGTCCGGCGATGCCCGCGGATCTCCGCCTCGTCGTGCATGCCGCCGAGCGAGATGCGTGAGAACTTCCGGTCCAGGGCTTTTGCGATCGACCGTCCCAGCGAGGTCTTACCAACGCCCGGAGGTCCGACGAAGCACAGGATCGGCCCCTTCATATCCGGCTTCAGACGGCGCACCGACAGGTAGTCGAGGATGCGGTCCTTGACCTTCTTCAGCCCGTAGTGATCCTCGTCGAGAATCTCCTTTGCCTTCAGAATGTCGACCTCACCCGCCGAGGTCTTGCCCCACGGCAGGACGGCCAGCCACTCCACGTAGTTCCGCGTCAGCGAGTAGTCGGCGGCAGCAGGATTCATCCGGCTCAGCCGGCCGAGCTCCTTGAGCGCGTCCTTCTTCACCTCATCCGACATGCCCGCGTTCTCGATCTTCTCGCGCAGTTCAGTAATATCCTTCTGCGAGTCGTCGAGATCGCCGAGCTCCTTCTGGATTGCCTTCAACTGCTCGCGCAGATAGTAGTCCCGCTGCGATTGCTGGACCGAATCCTGAACCTCGTTCTGGATCTTGTTCCGCAGCTGCTGAACCTCGATCTCCTTGGCCAGGTGCTTGTTGACCCGCTCCAGGCGCATCGCGATATCCGGCGTCTCAAGCAGCTCCTGCTTGTCCGTCGTCGTCAGAAATGGCAACGACGAGGCGATAAAATCGGCAAGCCGGCCGGGCTCCTCGATGTTGATTGCGATCGTCTGCAGGTCATCCGAAAGGGTCGGCGACGAGGTCACAATCTGCTGGAACTGGCTGACCACGTTGCGCTGCAATGCCTCGGATTCAGGCGAAGGAATGGGCTCAATCTCAGGAATCGTCTCAGCCTCCGCCATCATGAACGGCGTAATCTGCGAAAACTCCCCCAGGCGGACGCGCTCATTGCCTTCGGTGAAGACGAAGAGGCTCTGATTCGGCATCTTGACGACCTTGTGAACCGTCGCCTTCGTCCCGATTTCGTAGAGATCGCTGCCGTCAGGGCTATCCTGGCGGGCGTCGCGCTGCGCCACGACGAGAATGGTCTTCTCTTCGCCGAGGGACTGAATAAGCTGGATAGAGCTGTCGCGTCCCACTGTCAACGGAAGCACAGCATTGGGAAAGAGCACCGTGTCGCGGACAGGAAGTACCGGAATAGGACGTAAATCCAGGGTCGATTCCCCCGTCTTGGTCGCCTTAGGCTGAATCACACTGACAAAATCGTTTGGCATTGAGTGTCCTTCTATCAAGTTTCATGCTATTCGATGCAGCAAGTCAAGAACAAGTCGCAAACCCATTCTCTCCCTCATCTTCGCCATGACCCTCTTTATCGGCTTGGACGCCCTTTCGTTCACCGCGCCCCGGCTCACCCTCCCGTCGGTTGCGCAGCGACGTAGCGCCCAAGTTCTTTGACCATCCGACAGCGCTGTCTCAGTCCAGCGAGGGCCGCATTGGCCTCCGCCGCGGCCCGAAACCGGACGTCAACGTGAAAAACATACTCCCAAGGGCTCCCCGGGACTGGTCGGGATTCGATTTTGGTCAGGTCGACCCCCGCTTCGGTCAGCAGCTCCAGCGCCGCCACAAGGGTCCCGGGCCGGTGCTCGATCGAAAAAGCGACGGACATCTTGTCTGCAACCAGGCTCCCGTCCGCCGAAGACGCATCCCCCGCCCGCACGAGATGGAAGCGGGTGAAGTTTGCAGCATGGTCTTCAACTCCTTCAAGCAGAACCGCCCCTCCATATTGTTGTGCGGCGAGTGCAGGAGCGATTCCCGCCGTATCCCGCAGGCCGGCCTCCATCACGTGCTTGACGCTTCCGGCGGTGTCGTAAAACGGGATCACCTCCCAGTCGCGGTGCTGATTGAGAAACCGCCTGCATTGAGCGAGCGCAACCGGGTGCGACAGAACTCTGCGGATCTGCTCAGGCTTCACGCCAGGCATCGCAACGACGTTATGCCGGATGCGCAGCAGACTCTCTCGCTCGATCCGAACGGACTGTTCGAGCAGGAGGTCATAGTGCTCCGCAACTGATCCATGAAGGCTGTTTTCAATCGGCAGAACGGCTCCATCCACCGAGCCTGAGATAACTCGCTCAAAGACCTCTGCCGAGACGCTGCACGCAATAATTTCTAGTTCGTGATCGTCCGCTGCAAGCATTTCAAGAGCAGCCATATGGCTGTTCGATCCCAGCTCTCCCTGGATTGCAATCTTCACCGGTAAACCTCTGACTTTCTATTCTTTGTGCACACTGGCAACCTCCGCCATAGCCACGGCAACTTATCTTGAGAAGGCCGTTTTCGGCTTGACTACCAAGCTTAGGACAGAGCAGTCTGTCCAGGCGAGCTAATAGGAGAAACACATGCTCTGGACTATCACGATTATCCTTCTTGTCCTCTGGATCCTTGGACTCGTCAGCAGTTACACACTTGGTGGTTGGATTCACATCCTGCTCGTCCTGGCTATTATCGTCCTCATCTTCAATCTGCTCTCAGGACGACGAGCGCTCTAATAACGAGCCGGACCTGACCCCGGTCCGGCTTTACAGCTTCACGGAATGCCTACTTGGAGAACGTCATGAACGAAGATAACGCAGGCGGAAAGTTCGATCAGATTGCAGGCAAGATCAAGCAGGGACTCGGCGAGACCTTTGGCAACGAGAAACTGGCCAATGAAGGCGCTGCGGAGCAGGTCAAGGGACACGCAAAGGAAGCCTGGGGCAACGCGAAAGATGCCGCTTCCGACGCCAGTGATCATGCAAAGGCCGAGGCCGACGCCCGTGCATCAGAGCACCGCGAGGAGGCTCACGACACCGGGAACAGCCTTCGTGACTCCATCACCTCTGCAGCAGAGCATGCCAAGGACAGCATCAATCGCGGCATCGACCATCTCAAGGGCGATAAGTAGTCAGAAGTTTGAGCGCACTCGAAGGCCCGCCATCGGCG
>CAZZZQ010000346.1:0-4669 GCA_964658405.1 uncultured Sphingomonas sp. | reverse complement strand
AGGGTGTTGATGATGGCGTTCCGCGTCGTCGCAGCCTGCGCCTGCTGGGTCTTCGCAGCGGCCTCGACACGCGAGATCAGCTGCATGCCGAAGTCCGCTCTCTGCTGCGCGCTTCCGCCATTCTGGCCTTCGCCGTTCAGCAGGACCTCGGCGGGGGAGCTGACAAAGGCCACGAGCTGGACCTTGACGACATACCGGCCGTTGCGCGGGATCACCATCGCATAGCTGCCTTCGATGTCAGTGGTGGTGGTGTACTTTTTCCCGGTCAGCGTGTTGGTCGCGGTCACGCTTACACCCGGCAGGGGAATCGTTCCTGCCTTCACCGATCCCCGGATCATGCCGCCCTGCGAGTCGGCCTGGGCCTGAGTCGTCGGAGTTACCGGGGCCTGTGCAAGACAGATCGCTCCGCCAACGAAGGCCCCGCCTGCCATGATGATCGACCCTATCCACTTCAAGCGCACGTGCACCCCTCTTTGCGTATTGGCGATCCTGCTTACTTCAGCTCTGCGCTGTTTCCATTGGCGTGACCTTTATGGCGAGCCGCGGGGTCGGTCACCGCGAGCTGGGTCGGAACAAAGATTCCACCCTTCAGTCCACCTTTTCCCGCCACCGTGTCGCCGACCTTGATGTCCAGCAGGGTGATGCTTTCGCCGTCGTTGCCGTCGCTCTGCAGCGTGTAGGAGTCGACCGGCCCCGTCCCCGCAACCATGGACTGCAGCTGGCGGCCGCCCTTGCGGAAGGAGGTCCCTTCATCCACGGCGATCACCTGGCTGACGCCGTCGGGGCGCAGGATCGTCAGCTTCAGCTCGTCGATCGCCGTAACTCTGCCGGCGATGTATGCCTTACCCAGGGCCTCGCGGGCCTTCTTTGCCTGCTCGGCGGGAACGACCATGACGAGCAGCGCATGGACCGTGTGGGTCGGCGCGTCCAGAATTCCCATGGCGCCGATAATATCCCCCTGCCGGATGTCTGCGACTCTCATCGGCTGGCGATCTTTCATGATCTTCGTGTTCGCGCTGACGGCAACCTGGTAAGCATCCCCCTTGTCGGTCTTGATCGCAAGGTGCGCTGGGACCCCGGCCATGACCGTTCCGCGAACCATCTCGCCGCCAGGAACGATAGGCGGCAGATCATCCTGGGCAAAGGCCGTACCCTGAGCAAGGCAGATCATTGCCGCCAGGCGGCAGATCATCGTTGATCGCCCGCGCAGGCTGGACCTGGAATGAAAAAGACTGAGGCTCCGCATCATCGCCCACTTCGGTGACATCACATGCATGGCTGTACCCTAGAGACGGTTTCAAGCGTCGAAAGACGCCACGAAGCCCCGTATCGACTGGGCAATTTATCGTCAGTTCGAAACGCGAAGTGCGTACGACCCCTGTAGAGCTACACTTTCGCCATGCATGAAGTCGCCCATACCCACGTCGAAGGTCACTTTCAGTCTAGCGATGTTGTGCGCGATATGGTCATCGGACTTTCAGATGGCTTGACGGTTCCGTTCGCGTTGGCCGCTGGATTGTCTGGAGTGGTCACTTCTGCTCACCTGATTGTGCTTGCGGGGCTGGCCGAGATCGCCGCCGGTTCGATCGCGATGGGGCTGGGAGGGTATCTCGCTGCTCGCGGCGACGCGGAGCACTACGTCTCTGAGCGGCTGCGTGAGGAGCGCGAGATCGTCGAGCGGACTCACGATGAAGAGGAAGAGATCTACGAGATCTTCGAGCAGTATTCGGTGGATAGGCGGAGTGCCGCTCCGGTTCTCGACGCGTTGAAGCGCAATCCACAGGCGTGGGTCGACTTTATGATGCGCTTTGAACTTGGACTGGAAGAGCCTCTGCCGAATCGCGCCCACCGGTCGGCTCTGACGATTGCGCTGTCGTATATTGCCGGAGGATTCGTCCCGTTGCTGCCCTACATGCTGGTGCGGGATGCGACGTCCTCTCTGCAGTATTCAGTCGTTATCACGTTGATTGCATTGGGTCTCTTCGGCGCACTCAAGGGCAGGCTACTAGGGACGGGAACCATCCGAAGCGCCGTCCAGACCGTTGTTATCGGCGGAGCGGCGGCGGGAGCGGCATTTGAGCTGGCCCGTTTGCTGAATACGCATCATCTGTAGCGACTGTGAAGCCAACGCGGCCGTTCCAGAGCCGCATCATACTGGAGTTCAAAGCGAGTGACCTACATGCCTCTAACATCGACGCCAGCCCCCGCCGCAGCCCTGCTCACCCGCTACAGGACGGTCCGCGAGGCGACCATGCAGCTGATCGCACCACTGACGCCCGAGGATCTGATGGTGCAGTCCTCGCCCGACGCCAGTCCGGTCAAGTGGCATATTGCCCATACCAGCTGGTTCTTCGAGACCTTTGTGCTCCGTGAGTTCGTACCGGCGTACAAGTCCTTTCACCCGGACTTCCACTGGCTCTTCAACAGCTACTACAACAGCCTCGGCGATATGCCGGAGAAGAAGCTGCGCGCCTCCTTCTCGCGCCCGCCGCTCGACGCGATCCTTGAGTACCGCAGTTATGTCGATGCAGCGATCGGCAAGCTGCTCGAGAGTGCCCCGGAGGATGATGCGGCGCGCCGGATCGTGCTCGGGCTGGAGCACGAGCAGCAGCACCAGGAGCTGATCGCGACCGACGTCAAGCATGCCTTCTTCACAAATCCGTTGCACCCTGCGTACCTCGCGGGCGATGGCCAAACCAATTCAGAGACGATTGCGCCCCCCCAGGAGTGGGTCGCCTTCGCGCCGGAGCTGACCCAGGTTGGTGTCACTCCTGACCCGGCCGCCATCGACGCCTTCGCCTTCGACAACGAGACCCCCCGCCACACCACCTACATCGCGCCCTTCCAGTTGGCGACCCGGCTCGTCACCTGTGCGGAGTATCTGGCCTTCATGGAGGACAACGGCTACAGCCGTCCGGAGCTCTGGCTCTCCGAGGGCTGGACGACGATGCGCGCGGACGGCTGGCAGGGGCCGATGTACTGGCGGCGTGACGAGGCGACGAAATCGGGGTGGTCAATCTTTACGATGAATGGCTTCCAACCGCTTGATGCATTGAGCGAGACGCCGGTCTGCCATATCAGCCTCTTTGAGGCCGACGCGTATGCACGGTGGGCCGGTTGCCGGCTCCCCACGGAGTTTGAGTGGGAGTTTGCGGCGACGCAGCAGCGGATCTCGCCCCAGGATGGCAACTTTGTCGAGTCCCGGAAGCTCCATCCGACGACTGCGTCCTCTGGCCCTGGTCTGCAGCAGCTCTTTGGCGACGCCTGGGAGTGGACGCGGTCGGGCTACACTGGCTACCCGGGCTACTACCCGCTTCCCGGCGCGCTGGGCGAGTACAACGGCAAGTTCATGTCGAGCCAGATCGTGCTTCGCGGCGGCTCCTGCGTGACCCCGGCAAGTCATATTCGAGCGACCTATCGCAACTTCTTCGGTCCATCGACCCGGTGGCAGTTCTCGGGCGTCCGGCTCGCCAAGGATGCTGCCCAGTAATTCGCCTCGCTCTTCAACGTCAGCCAGTTGCCGATAACGAAAAAAGGGACCCTACTGCATGTCTTCACTCGCGACCGAACCTCAAGTCAGCTCCGCTGTAGCCTGTGAAGCCGTGCAGGGATTGACGGCGACTCCAAAGACTCTCTCCCCCTGGCTCTTCTATGACGAGGCCGGATCGCAGCTCTTCGAGCAGATCACCCTTCTGCCGGAGTACTACCTGACCCGGACAGAGCGTGGCATCTTCAGCGACCACGCTGCCGAGATGCTGGATCAGGCCGCCGGGGATCAGACCCTGACGCTGCTGGAGCTCGGAGCCGGGACCGCTACGAAGACCGGTATTTTGCTCGCTGCTGCGGTAGAGCGGCAGGGCGAGGTCGTCTATCAGCCGGTCGATGTCTCGGAGTCAGCGCTCGAAGAGGCCCGGGAGAATATCGAGACGAACATCCCCGGAGTCACCGTCCTGTCGCAGGTGGCGGACTATACGGCAGAACCGCTCCATTTGCAGCGCGAACCGGGCGTGCGTGCGCTTGCCTTGTATATCGGCTCAAGCATCGGCAACTTTGCCCCGCGGGACGCGCAGGATGTGCTGAGGAATCTCCGCTCACAGCTTCAGCCGGGCGACTGCCTCCTGCTTGGAACGGATCTGGCGAAGGATGAAACGACGCTTCTTGCTGCGTATAACGACGCCTCCGGAACGACCGCGGCCTTCAATCTGAACGTGCTGGTACGTCTGAACCGCGAACTCGGCGCGGACTTCAACCTGGACGAGTTTACCCACAAGGCGATCTGGAACGCTGCGGAGTCGCGGATCGAAATGCACCTGATCTCGAACGCCACGCAGACCATATGGATCCCTGCAAATACAGGTTCTCCGGCGGTCAAGCTTGAGTTTGCCGAGGGTGAGACGATTCATACGGAGAACAGCTATAAGTTCACGACGGCGACGGTCGCCAGCCTCGTGCAGAGTGCGGGATTCACACCGGTGCAAACGTGGCACGATGCGGATACGCTCTTTGCCGTGACCCTCGCTAAAGCAGTCTAGCCCTGCCGGCGGTACTCGCCACTCTTGCCGCCACTCTTTCGCATCAGCACGACCTCGCGGATTCGGATGCCCTTATCAAGGGCCTTCGTCATGTCGTAGACGGTCAGGGCGGCGATGGATGCGGCAACCATCGCCTC
>CAZZZQ010000345.1:0-4682 GCA_964658405.1 uncultured Sphingomonas sp. | reverse complement strand
TTAAATTGTTGAGATGATTCGAACTGCGCACAAGCATAGCAGGAGTGGTGGGCAAGTGAACAAGCGTTCGTTTCACACGCACTGAGAGCGTCAAAGCGAATGACTTCCTGCCGACTTACGCGGAATACTGCTCAATCCGGTTCCGCCCACGTTGCTTCGCCTGGTAGAGCGCCACGTCGGCTGCTTCGATCAGGTCGTGTGACGTCTCCCGGGTAGGGAACTCCGCTACGGCAAGCCCGACGCTGATCGTCGCATAAGGGCCGGTTGAGGATTCGTTCTCGATCTTGAGTGCGTTCACTGCCGCCTGCATCTTCGTCGCCACGGCGATGGCTCCGCTTCGACCGGTTGCCGGAAGAAGGATCACGAACTCTTCGCCGCCATAGCGTGCGAGAAGATCTCCGCTGCGCGTCAGCTCCGCATGCAGCGCCTGGGCGATCTTATAGAGGCAACGATCTCCAAAAAGGTGGCCGCGGCGATCATTGATGTTCTTGAAGAAATCCACGTCTAACATCAGCAAGGAGAGGGGCTGGGTCGACCGAACCGAACGCTCCCATTCACTGAAAAGAGTCTTCTCGAAACATCGTCGATTGGCGATGTCGGTCAGGCTATCGGTCATCGAGATCTCTTCGAGGCGTGCCTGGGACTCGATCAGCTCTTGCTGTGTCCTCATTAACTGGCTCTGCAGGGCGGTCGCTCGAATAAAGTAGATCGAAAACGCGATCACAAGCGACAGGATGCCTCCATAGAGATGGACCGGCATAACTGCAAAACACAGTGCAAAGAGCGCCAGTGTGAAGAGGACCGGGCTGATGGTATCTGCAAACAGAACGAACCGTCTCCGGTCAAAGCGGAGCGTCTCCTCTTCGAGTACCGGCTTCTGGAGCGTCGCCGCAACCCAGAGGAAGAGGAACGGGATGTCGATGAACAGATCCAGGTAGCCAGTGTTCCCGCCTGTATATAGATACCCGTAGTTTAGAAAGCCGATGCACACGACGTAGATCCAGAGATAGGACGCCAGCAGTCTGTAGAAATGGAAGCTTGCGCCTTTATGCCGCTGCGGAAGGCACCGGAGTGAAGCGCCTCCTGCCAGAAGCAGGCTTTCAACCGTGTAGATCAAGACCAGGCGATTGACCCCGATCGGTTGCAGCGGCTTCACGGTAAAGGGCGAGACGGAAAAGAAGGCGAGATAGATGAGATAAGCAGTCGTGACCGCCTGAATGCTGTCGAGCCAGATGAAGAGAGGGCTACGGGCGCGACCGGTCGGAGTCGAGATCGCAAGCAGGATAGGTATGCCGTAGATGCAGAGAAAGAAGTCTGAGACGGAGGCGATCTCGGGAGCGACGTGTCCGGTGAAGAGTTCCCATGCTTCGATCGTCATCCCCGCCGACCATAGAAGAAAGCTTCCGCTCAGCAAGGTCCAGGAGATTCTGACGCCCTGGGGACCAGAGCGAAGTTGCCTGCTACAGCCTGCAAAGGCAAGGAGGGGTGCGACGATGATGAAGGGATAGGAGACTCCCTGGGCATGAGTGCGGAAGAGAAACATGCAGAGCCAATGGAGCAGAACGAACAAGCCCGCTGCTCCCAGCAATAACCTAAGCTGTGTCCCTCGATTCGGCATGTGGCAGTCGGATCCTGGAGAGGTCTCTTTGCTAAAGTGAGGCGCTCGAGATCTTTACGATTCACCCTTTATACGTGACTTGCCAGGGGCGCAGATGAGAAATATCGACCTGGATCGCGTCGACTGGCCCAGGTCAGAGCGCCACTTTCTGAGAGGGACGAGCCGGCATGGCTGCCACAGGCGGAACACGGGCGGTTCGATTGGGCCGATCCGAGCCACCTTAGTGAAGCGTTGGCCCCTGCCTTTTGAGCTGCTCCTGAAAGCGCGGGAGCGTGAATCGATGTGCCTCATCCGTTGGCCCGGCCATGCCAAAGCCGAAGGATCTAGCCGACGTGGCGGACTGATGATAGATATTCGGCCCGATGACAAGGCCTCGCAGAGATGTGGTCATGATGTAGTAGATGCAACCCGATGAGCCGGGCGATGCCCCCGGGGTCGAGGCCAGGTTTTTGGTCGAGTCGAGTTCATTGTTCATGAGCGTCGCCCCGGGAGAGCTGCCTTCGAGGGTGATGCTGCACCCTGCAACCTGGCTGATTCGATTGCCGCTCAACTCGACCGACCGCGCATCATTGATATCGATGCCGTTGTACAGTGTCCCGTCCGCGCTCGCGGAAAGCTGGGTAATTTGATTCCGAAGGCCCTTCCCATCCGGACCGAGTTGAATGCCAAAGCCTGACGACTCATGGATGACGTTGTCCGTCACGATTGAGCCAGCTCCCCACGCGGTGATATTGCCCTGATTGTGGTCGAAGGTGTTGTGATCTGCCTCATTCGAGTCACATGCAGGATCGTTGAAAAACGGCCTGAACTGGAGCCCCATGGCATGCTCCGAATGCACATGGCTGCGGGTGACCCGTGCACCCGTGGTCGACTGGATCTGGAGGCAGGCGGCGTTGTAGTTCAGCACCGGAGCCACGTTCATCCGGCCACAATCCACGTCCTCGATCAGCCAGCCGCGGAGCGGAAGCTGCCCTGGGGCGTCCATGCCGCGAACGAAGATGCCGCCTTGGCCATAGTACGTATCGTCCCCTTCGCGATCCCCGATTCCTTCCAGCAGAACGTTTTTGACCGTAATGTATTCATTCTGCAGACGGTTGCCGTTCGCATTGGACGAGCGCTGATAGGCGAGAATGCCGGATTTGCTCTGTCCCGTGATCTTGAATCCGTCAATGACGATGTAGCTTCGCGAGGCCAGAACGATCCCGTAGCGGTGGTCGGCACCGTTGATCGTCGGGTGACCCGCACCGTAGGAGGCGAAGATAATCGGTGCACCTTCAGCTCCACTGCTGGGGACGGTCAGAGTCTCGTTCCACGTGCTCCCGGCGTCGAACAGGATCCTGTCTCCGGGCCGAAATGAAGAGGCACTTACCTTGGCCAGAGTTCTCCAGGCAGTCTCCACCGACTCGCCTGATCGCAAGTCATTCCCTCGATTCGAGACATAGTAGGTCGACGCCGAGGCGGCTCCCGCGTAGAGCAGGCATGAATAGCCAATCACCCTTCGAATCCATTGCACCAAGACCTGAACCTGCCGCGGGGGCGACCCGCCGAACCTTCTCTGCAGCTTACTTCTCCGGGAGGGGCTTCACAACTCGACCAGCCTTCATGACCCAGGCGACGTGCTCCATTGCGGTGATATCGCTCAGGGGTTCTCCGGGGACCGCGACGAGATCCGCCGACCTTCCGGGCTCAATAGTACCGAGCTCCTGGTCGAGTCCCAGCAGTTGAGCGCCGTTGATCGTTGCTGCCTGGAGCGCCTGCAGCGGAGTCATACCGCCGCGCACGAGCGCACCGAACTCTCTCGAGACAGACTCGTCGACGTCGTCGTCATCCACGCCATAAGCGATCTTTACGTGGTATTTGAGAGCCCGCTGAAACGCCGGAGCCTGCTCTTTCACGATGGCGATGCCCTTGGCCATGCTGGCGGGCTCACGACCCTTGGACATCCCGGTCTCGAGGTCATGTTGGAAACAGTACAGCGTCGGAACGAGCCAGGTGCCGCGCTCGGCCATCATCTTTGCGCCCTCTTCATCCAGCAGGGTCCCGTGCTCGATCGAGTCGACGCCCGCGCGGACAGCGGCTTTGATTCCGATCGTGCCTTCCGCATGGGCCATCACCTTGCGTCCGGCGCGATGGGCAACTTCAACGGCGCGGGCCATCTGCTCATCGCTCAGCTCCTGCACGCGGTAGTCGCTGATCGGATCCATGACGCCGCCCGTAGCCATTAGCTTGATCCAGTCGGCGCCATACTTGATATCGCGACGCACGATCCTGCTGACGTCATCGACCGTGTCCACCTGGTTTGGCTGGGCGAGTCCTGGCTTGTCGGGGGAGAGGCTGTCCGAATCGCCGTGACCGCCGGTCAGCGAAACACAGCTCCCTGCCGCGACAATACGCGGCCCGGCGATAAGGCCCTTCTGTACTCCTTCACGCAGCGCGAACTGCGGATACGACGGATAGGATTCGCACGCATCACGCACAACTGTGAACCCATGATTCAGCCAGAGCTGCAGATTTGAAACACCTCGAACGGTCGCCTGCGGCGCGGAGGTCTGCAGGTACGAACCGGACGACTGCGTCGTGGGATCCGACAGGATATGAGCGTGCGCGTCAATCAACCCGGGCACGATCGTGTAGCGGCTCATATCGATGACGTCCGCCCCGCTCGAAGGAGGTGCACTGGCAATCGAGACGATCCGCCCCTCCTTAATCAGGATGTAGGCGTTCGGCGTAATGCGGCCAGTGCGAACATCGATTAACTTCCCCGCGTGAACGACCTTGCCCGCGGACGAGGGCCGATCCTGGGAGAGCAGACCGCTACGCAACGTTAAAAAAGCAGCGACACAGAAGCAGGGAAGCCGGAGAGCACGGAGCACTATTTAAATCCTCGGGATTGTGACCGATGGTACGGCAATCCTCCCCGGTCTTCAAGCATCCCGCTTCACTCGGCGCATTGCAGATCAAGCTCGTCCGTTACCTGTTGCGCATAGGTCAGGAAGTGGTTTGCCGCGAGCAGCACCATAAATGCCAGCCATAGTTTGGCTGGTTGACGGCTCCACCTGCGGAG